>CAZXVN010000073.1:0-24656 GCA_964643945.1 uncultured Lentisphaeraceae bacterium
CACGGGTAAAGCCCCAGACCGCGAGCATGCGTTTTTTGAGCAGTGTGGCGGCAATCGGCCCCTCTGCCTGAATCATCTTCTCAAACTGACCCGTAATGCGGGTTGCCGTTTCCGCCTCGTAAAAGCACTCGGGGTTCTTGACCGAGGGCACTTTATGAAAGGCGTAGACTCGTTCCTGTTCGACCAGATCCGCCGCGCTGGGCTGCAAAGTTGCTGCAGGCGCCGCCGTGCGGGCCTTTTCTGGCTGCGCGTGGTTTTCAGCCGACAGCCCGCAAGGTTTCTTGTTGCTCCGACGTCCGGCGCCTTCAATCGCAGCCAACAAACTCCTCTGCGTCTTTTCCGGATCATGCCACCAATCGGTGATCCATATCCGGTACAAATGCCAGCCGAGTCCTTTTAAAACACTTTGCCGCAAATGATCCCGGTCCCGTCCCGTAGCGCTGTTACAGTATCTTTGACCATCGCATTCAATGCCAAGCAGGTGGCGCGCGGGGTCGTCGGGATCAACCACGGCCATATCGATTTTATACCCGGACGTGCCAACGTTCCGCCGGATTTCATAACCGTTCCGAACAACTGCGGCAGCCACCACGTCTTCAAACGCACGTTCGATCCCGGCCTCCGCAATCGAGGTCTGGCCTACGAACTGGAGGCCCTTCTCCGCATACTCGAGAAAATATCTCAGATGGGCGACACCCAGCGCCTCGCGGCTGATGCGCGTGAGGTCAATCTGCTGTCCCCTGATGGACGAGAAAGCCCAAACCTGTTTCTTGGCCCGTGTGATCGCCACATTCAACCGCCGTTCACCGCCCTTGCGGTTGAGAGGGCCAAAATTCATGCTGAGCCGCCCGTGTTGATCGGCCGCATACCCGACCGAGAAGAGAATCATGTCCCGCTCATCGCCCTGCACGTTCTCGAGGTTCTTCACGAACAAGGGTTCCTCGGCCTCTTCGGAGAAGTGCCGCTCCAGTTCCGGATGCTTCTGTCGCTCCACATCCAACAGATCCTCAATGCGCTCCTTCTGCGCCTGACTGAAGGTGACGATCCCGATTGAACAGTTTCCCGCGCCGGCTCGCGTGAGCCGCTCCATGACATACCGGACAATCGCGCCGGCCTCCCGCTCATTGGTCCGTGTGTTGCTGCGGTCATAAACACCCTGTTCAACAAAGTGAAAACGGACCCCCAGATCATCGGCATTGAAGGCCGACGGGAAGGTGTTCAGCCGATCTTCGTAATAATGGTGGTTGCTGAAGGAGATGAGCGACTCGTGCCGACTCCGGTAGTGCCAATTGAGATAGGCCGAATGCAACCCTGCCGCCAAGCACTCATCCAGAATGCTCTCCAAGTCCTCTGCAACCTCCTCTTCGGGTTCTTGTTCCTGCTCTGACTCCTGCTTCTGAAAGAAATTGGTCGGCGGCATCTGTTTGGGGTCCCCCACAACAATGAGCTGCTTTCCGCGGGCAATGACGCCAATCGCATCCCAAACCGGTATTTGCGAGGCCTCGTCAAAAACAATGACGTCAAAGGCCTGCATATCGGCTGGCAGGTATTGCGCAACCGAAAGCGGGCTCATCAGGAAGCAGGGTTTTAGCACAGGCAGAAGATTGGGTATGCGCTCCAATAAGACACGCACCGCATTCTGCCTCGCTTTCTTCTCGCACTCACGCTGGAGAAAACCCAGCTCCGAGTTTTGCGGGGATGCGCCTTGCCGTCCTTTTGGCAAGCGTTCCGCAAGACGGGCCGTAATCAATCCTCGGGTAAGTTGAATATATGTCTCGTCCAATTCCCGGAACCGCTTGATGCGCGCATCCTGCGTGCTCCCCATGAATTCACGGAGCACGGGCGAGGCGCTGATAATCTGCTCCGCCATGGCCTGATAGAAGGCCGTGCAGAATGTGTCCCCAATGGCCTCCCCCGTCAACCGGCCGTCCTCTCCCGCAGCCACCAGCCCCGCCAGCCCCAGGCCCTTCGCCTGTTCGGCCTGCCGGCGGTACAGGCCATAGGGGCGCAGGCTTGGCAGGTAGACGGGCAGGCCCGCTTTCAGTTCGGCGGCATACTGGAACACGCTCTCGCCTGGAGTCGCGATAAACGTTGTATGGCACACGTTCTCAAACGCCTCCTGGTGCTGTCGGAACTCCTCAAACGCGGAGAGGAACCCTGTCAGCACGCCTCCCCACGTCCCCGTCGGCCGACAGACCGCCTGTAGCGTCGGCAGAGCCGCTGCGATGTGCGAACTGACGGCTGTGACCAAACCCGGCACGGTCCGGCAGAGCCCGTCCAGCGTCTCCTGCAACGCGCACCCTTTCCGCACAAGTTCGGCCAGCGCATCCCAATCCTGCGCCCCTGAATTCCAGAAGACGCCAAGAACACGCGCGGCAATCGGCCGCGCAGGTTCCATGGCACGACTCACCCGTTGATAGGTTTCCATGGCTTCCAACTTCGCAGCCAGTTCCCGATGGGACAAAGGGACAGCACCCATCTTCTTGAGCGCGGAAAGTTCTTTAACCAGCGTGCGGTTCCTGAAAAACCGAAGGACAAAGAAAACTGACTGGTTCGCCTGCAACCGGCTTCGGACAGACCGGCAATCCAGACTGGCAATCGCCTCCTCATGAAATTCAGATAAATGCCGGCAGAGCCGGTCCCGTTCGCGTCCGTTCCTCTCAAACGCCGGCCATTCAGAGGCAAGCGCGGTGAACCCGTCACTCAAGAAATCGGCCGGCAGATTGGGCAACTGTTGAAGGAGTTGTGCGAGTTGCTCCAGTGCCTGAAGGACCTCCTGCGTGGGCACGGGGGATGTCAGCGACAGAGCCTCCGCACAAGCGGCATACGGGGTTTGAAGCTTCTCAGCCGCCAAAGCAATCGCCTCGACACTTCTTTTGACGTCACGCTCCAGCGCGGGCGTCCAGTCTAACTCGGGCAGGAAAGACCAATACTGACTGGCCTGCAGCCCCACCTCACAGAAGGCGTTCGCCAGAAGCGCCACGACTTGCTGCATCTGGTCATAGTCGGCAGCGCTTTGCGCGAGACAGTCGACAGCGAGAAGCGTGTCGGCCTCAAACCCTGTAACGTGCGGGGTGGCGAGGAACTTTGAAAAACAGTGGTAGGCCGAGATCCCGTTCGGGTAAGCAGCATGAAGCTGGGTCACATATGTGTTCAGCGCGCAGCGAACTTCCGTGAGTTGCTTCACGACGCTGGCCCACTGTTTCGGCTCACTGTCGGCCGCAAGCCGAAGCACCTCGCTGAACTGCCGCAGAACGTCCGTTTTCCCGCTCTTGTTGGAATGAAGCTCCAGACAGAAGGGCTTGAGTCCGACAGCGCTCAAGCGTTTATGAACCACCTCCAGCGCGGCACGTTTCTCCGAGACAAAAAGAACCCGCCGGCCACACGCCAGATTGTGCGCGATGATGTTGGTGATCGTCTGCGATTTGCCCGTCCCCGGAGGGCCATGCAGAACAAAACTTTTGCCCCTTTCTGAAAGCAACACCGCCGTAAGCTGAGACGAGTCCGCGCTTACGGGGCAATACAGACGGCCAAGGTCAAGGGCCTCTTCAACCCGCGCGGGGTCAATGGTCTCGACACCGTCAGCGAAATGGGCGTACCCGTCCGCAATATGCCTGACAATCGCATTCGCCTTGAGACTCTCGACACGGCAGGTGATATCCGTCCACATCACGAACTTGTTGAAGGAGAACCGCCCCAAACGCACCTCTTCGCGCAATTCTAGGCCCGGCACCTCTTTGATGGCTTGACGGAGAAGCTGCATCACTCGGATTGTGTCCACTCCCAGCTTGTCTTGCGGCAGCGGGTTCAGCCCCGGGACGGACAAGGCGAATTGCTGGCGCAGGAATTCGAGCAAGGTGACATTCACCATGGTCTCTTCATCAATGCGCGAGACGGTCACAGCCGTCTGTACGGATTTCCGGGTCAGCTTGACCGGCAGGAGCAGAATGGGAGCCTGATAGGTACGCTCCTCTTTCGGATGCTCCCGCCATTCGAGAAAACCGAGCGCGAGGAAAAGCGTGTTCACGCCGCCTTCCTCAATGTCGGTCCTGCTCTGCCGGTAAAGCTCAACCAACCGTTTGTCGAGTTCCTTCTCAGACACGCTCGCGTACAGGCGCTTTTGCGCGAACTCGTCGCGCAGTAACGAGAGGAAAGCCGCACTGGGCGCGGCGGGATCAAAAGGCGCCGCCCCCTGCGCCTCCCTTGCGGGCAGCAGCGTGGAAACGGGTTGGATGGAAAACGTCGCGCTTGAAGCCAGATGATCTTCCAACAGCGGCAGATCCGGACAGACAAGGGGTATCACCTGCTTGGTGTCACGGCAATTCAGCAGCCGATTGCGCAGCGAGAGATCCAGCAGCTTCTGCTGCCACCGTTGCATCCGGCCTTTGTCCGGCTGGACCTCCACAGGACAAAGCTGGACCGTTTCCCGCAGCTCCCGCGCAGAGCCCTCCGCACGAACCCCTGTTTCTTTCAGCGGGGGCGTGTCCAGCACAAGTCCGTCCACGCTCCGTTTCAGGGGAAGAGGCCCTACACCGCTCGTCCTGCACCGGCGGATGTCAATCGCACTGTGAAAATCGGCTTGGTTGGCCAAGTGCTTGCACCGCGCGATTTCCTCTGCCTTCGAGAAAGGCGTTGGCTGCGTGACGCAGACCGTTTCAAACACGAGGAACTCGTCAAGATCCGTGCGTTTTCTTATCGCCTGCAAGTCCTCATACGGTAAATCAGGGAAGTACTCATCCACCAGATGGCAGCCAACATAGGCGTGCCCTTTCTGCATGAGGATCACCGCATGAAGACCGCATTGCTCCATAATGGACGCGAACAACAGGGTCAGATCCAGACAGGTGGCGAGACGGAACGTGTAGATGGAGTCCGCAAAACGGACACGCTGCCCGTCACCGAAGGACGCCGGGGGCTCGGCATAAGTGATCCCCCACGCTTGAAGCGCCTCATAAATGGAGGCGCACATCTCATAGACGCGCTTGCGGTCTTTGCTCTGATAGCCGTTTAACGCGCCATCCCCTGTCCGGTCAGTCAAACGCGCGGAGACCTCACGCATCAGGAGTGCGATCACATCCAGATTCGGCGTCACAAAAGCGGCTATATTCTCAGGGGTACGGCTCCAGCCCAACCATTGATCCGCCGCACAGGCCGTCACCTGTTTGTCATAGCGGGCCACCGTCTGGTCCGCCACGCACAGCTCAAGCGTCACCGTGCACAGCACGCGGTCGGAGAGGGCTGATACAAAGGCGTAATCCGGATTGACCGACAGATTATGCAAGGCGAATTCGGAGGTCTTTTGAACGGTATCGAGATGGATCGCCTGCGGAGAGAAACACGCGGGAACAGATGAAAAGCGACAGGTGACCGCGTGAATGTCCTCAGCGCCGGAATTGATGATTTTCACTTCAGGAATCAGCGCCTCATTATTTTGCTGCGACGCCAAGTTGAAAGACGCTGCCAACAGCCATTCGGCGGACAACACCCCTACTGTATCTGGCTTCGAAGCGGTCGGCTGACTATTCAATCGTTTCCCTCCCTTTATTGAAGTTTTAATCTTAAGGGCAGAAGGACACGATTACAAGCAAGAGGAAGAAGAGGAAGAGAATGGTTTTGTCGGCTCACCGCCTTTCTGCTACTCTTTTTCATCATGCGCTACCTGTTCGGCCCGGTCCCCTCGCGACGCTACGGACGCTCCCTCGGCGTCGATCTCGCCGTGCCCAAGACCTGCACGCTCAACTGCCGCTTCTGCCAGCTCGGCTCAACCCCGCACACCACGGTGACCCGTACCGACGCGCCGCCCATCGCTGAGATCCTGGCTGAACTGCGCCGCTGGCTCGCGTCCGGACAGACTGCGGACTTCATCACCGCCTGCGGCTCGGGCGAACCCACGCTTCACACGCATGTGGGCGACCTCTTCCGCTTCGTGCGCGCCGAAACGTCCTGCCGCTCACTCTTGCTCTCCAACGGTTCGCTTTTCTGCTTGCCCGAGGTGCGCCACGAGGCGGCCCTCGCCGATGTGGTTAAAATCTCGTTGCACGCCTGGGACCAGCCCTCCTTCGAACGCGTCACACGCCCCCACCCGTCACTCCGTTTCGACGCGATCATCGACGGGTTCCGCGCCTTCCGCCAGCAGTTCGCCGGACGGCTCGACCTCGAAGTCTTCATCGTGCCCGGCCTTAACGACGCCCCGGAACAGGCCCGGCGCATCGCCGCGATCACACAGTCGTTCAGCCCCGACACCATCACGCTGAACACCGCCGTGCGCCCGCCCGCAGACAGCGGCGTCGCCGCCTGCCCGCCTGACCGTTTACACGCCCTCGCCGCGCTCTTCGGCCCTGCCGCACAGGAGGGCGGCGAGGAACCCGGAACCGCGCCCGTCGAGTTGACCGAAGAGGCCCTCGTCGCCCTCGTCAGCCGCCACCCCGTCTCGCTCCCTGCCCTCGCCGCCACCTTCCACAAAACCGAGGCCGAGATGCAGGCCTTCCTGGAACCTCTCGCCCGCCGCCGGCATCTGAGGCTCTTCGAATCCCAAAACAGCCTCTTTGCCGGCCCGGCCGTTTCCTGACTTGACAGGCGTTGTGGGCCCGGCCCACCACTTGTTTGCGAAGAATTCAGGAGTCAGAATTCTGAATTCTTCGTGGTGAAACAACTTGTTTTTATTCGCCGTTGTTGATTTGCAAGGCACGAATCTTAATCGTAATCCGCTTGAAGTTATAGGACCGCTGATTTTGTCAGAGACTGACAGGCGCGGTCTTTTCCAATTCGCGGATCACGGGCAACAGCCGGTCATACGTTGCGGCATGGGCCCGACGCGGCTCGCAGACCGCAGACACCGGCGAGAACGCCTCCGTCATCTTGGCCAGCGGCACGCCGTCCGCATGGGCCGCAAGCATCGCCCCGCCCAGCGCGGCCGAGTCCGCCACCGCGATGCTCTCCACCCGCGCCTGGAACACGTCCGCCAGCGTCTGGCGGATGCCCGGGCTCTTGGATGCGCCGCCTGTCACGCGGATCGTGCCGAACGTGCCGATCCACAACGCATGGCTGCGCAGCGCCAGCGCCTGCCCCTCCACCACCGCGCGGATCCGCACCGCGGGCGCGGCGGCCGCAAAACCGAAGTTCGCGCGCAGCCCGGGCTTCAGCACCGACGGCGTGATCTCAGCCTCAAACCACGGCAGGGCCAACTGCCCCTGATTGCCGGCCGGAGTCAGCTCGAACGCGGTCTTGTCGAAGAAGTCCCACTCCGCGCCCGCCTCGCGCCGCACGCGGTCGCGTGCCAGCGACCCGTTCTTGAAACAGGCCAGGCTCATGCAGCCGCCCGCCGGATTGCCGAACACGTGGCCGCATCCCTCGGGATCGGTGCGGAAGGCGTCCAGCGCCGCAAAGAAGGTGTCGCTCGTGCCGAGGCTCACCACCGCCACGCCCGCGCCCCACGCGCCTGTGCCCACCAGGCTCGCGGGATTGTCCCCTGTCCACACCGCCACGGGGATCCCCGCCTTCAGCCCATACTTCGCGAAATAGGCGTGCAGCCCGCCTGCCGCGCCGTTGCCGATTTTCGGCAGTTTCTTGGCAAGGCCCGGCGCGGTGAACTCGGCGATCTCGGCGTCCCACGTCATCGCGCGCAGGTTGAGCAGATTCATGCCCGCGCCGTCGCCGGAATCAATGGGCGCATCCTGGCCGATCAGCACCGAACAGAGGAACGAACTCACGAGGTGGATGCGTGCCGTCTGCGCATAGCGCTCCGGCTCGCTCTTCGCGTACTTGCGGATCTGCGGTCCGGTGAAACGCTCGATGGCGGGCGATCCGGTGTCCGCCTGCAGCCGCGCGCCGAATTTTGCGTCGAGCTCGCGGCACTCCGCCGAGGTGGAGCTGTCCATCCAGATCGGGCTCGAGGGCCGGGCCAGCGAGGCCTTGAGCTGCTCCGCCAGCGAGGCCGAAGGCTTGAGCCCGGCCAGCGCCGGCGCGAAACGGTTGTTGAGATAGACCGAGCCGTGCTGCTGGCCATCGCCGCCGATGGCCGCGATCTGCCCCATCTCCACGCCCGTCGCCTGCAACCGCGTCAGCAGCAGATCCAGCGCCGCAAGCCACATCAGCGGATCGGCATGCTTCACCAAAGGGTCGGCATGCGCCAGCACCCCGTCGGGACACTGGTAGTGCGGCAGATCCGCCTTGAAATTGACGCCCGCGCCCGTCACGATCGTTCCCGCAGCCGGATCGATCACCAACCCTTTCATGCTCTGCGTGCTGCTGTCGATACCCAGATAATACGCCATGTGGACACCTCTCGTTTTTGAACGGCCGCAGCGTGCGGCACACACCCGTGAATTTGGCGTTATCTTACCTGCGAGAGGGCATCGCACACAAACAAAAAACGCTTCTGCCGTGCCGCCCGCCGCCTTCCCCAATCATCATTCAGAGAGCGGCCAGGGTTTCAGACGGTTTCGCCGAGAGGCTTGCGGGCAAAACGAGCAGATCACTGAGCGTGACCTCCACGATCGAGGCGCGAACGAGATCGGCCTGTCCCAAAAGTCCCGCAGGAAAGGTGGAGGCCACCGCCACGCACCGCATTCCCGCCGCCTTCGCCGCGGCGATCCCGTTCACCGCGTCCTCCACGACCGTACACTCGGACGGGACAGCTCCAAGCCGCTCGGCAGCCTTCAGGAAGAGGGCCGGATCGGGTTTGCGCCGCTCGACATCCTCCGCCGTAACGACCGCCTGCCACATTTCCGGCGGAAGTCCGATCTTGCGCAGATTGGCGTCGATCTTGATCCGGTCTGCGCTGGAGGCGACCGCACAGGGCAGGCCGGCCTCCCGGCAAGACAAGACCAAATCGACCGCTCCGGGAAACGCGGCCAGCCTTTCCGGAACCATGCGTAAATACAGTTCATAGGTGCGTGCCTTGGCCTGGCCGATGTCGATGGCCATGCCGTACTTCTCGGCGACGCCGCCAATGTAACGGTTTTCACCCGCGCCGACAAAAGGAAGGAAATCATCAGGGCGAACCGCCAGCCCTCTCTCCAGAAACATCCCGCAGGCTGCCGCACAGATCAGCGGCTCCGAGTCCGTCAACACCCCGTCCATGTCAAAAATCACCGCTCTCATCGTGAACACTATCCTTTCAGATGTCTTAATTTAGGCGATTCATGCAGCACCTGGCAATGACAATCCGTTTCGCGACCGCGACCGTGACCAAACAAGCATTTTAAGTTATTGACCGCTCCCGCCTGAACCGATACTCTTATTCAATATGCGCGGGGTTGTTCCTGCGCGAGGCAGGCTCAACAACACGTTGAAGGTGCGCCTGTACGTCAGACAGGCGACTTCCTGTCGGTTGGCTGAACTCTTGACTGCAAAATCTCTGATCAAGCATAGGAGAAAGCTATGACCCCGCTGCAAAAGAGACTTCCTGTCGGTCTTGTACCCTTCCCCTTCCGGCTGATGTGCCTTCCGGTACTGGGTCTTTGTCTGACAGGCGCGCCCATGCTGCACGCGGACACCGCCACCAATCTGGCTTACGCCATGGATGTCCCGAGCTATTCACTCGTTTCGGCCAGATTCACTTACCTGGCGAGCGAGCTGGCCGCCAGAGTCCGGTCTGACTGGGGCGTCTCGCTCCCTTTCGTCGGATCGAGCCTGACGGTGATGGCGACGGGCCCCGCCTCGGATACGTACGATCCAAACTACACGCCGCCCTTCCATGGCTTTGCGTTCGCGAACTCGGGGCCGAATCCGGTCGCCGGCCAAACCAATGGCGTATGCATTGAACCCGCCCTCGGTCTTGATTACACCGAACTCGAACTCGTCCTCAATGTTCCGACCAATGCATACGCCTTCTCTCTCAAATTCAACTTCTTCTCGGCGGAATATCCTGCGTACACCAACTCAATATACAATGACCGGTTCATGATCCGCCTGACGTCGCAAGCTTTCGACGGCAACGTGGCCTTCGACAGCTTGGGCCATGCGGTTTCGGCGAATACCGCTTACTTCGCGGTCACCAACGGTGCGGAACTTGTCGGCACCGGCTACGACGATGCCGGCGCCGCCGCGATCGGTTGGCAGACCGTTCTGAGGACGGTAACGCCCGGGGAGACGATCACCCTCAAGTTCTTGATCTTTGACGTCTCTGATCGCATAGACGATTCGGCAGCCGTGATCGATGCGTTTCAGTGGATCAACCAGCCGGTGCCGGTGCTGGTCTCTATTTTCCACGCCGTCGAGATTAGCTGGCCTTCGGAGATCAACCAGAACTATCAGGTCGAATGGACTCAGGAACTCACCCAGAACGTGTGGTCCAATCTCGGGTCTGTCGTGTCAGGCAGTGGCACGACGAATTCCGTTTTCGACTCCACTCGCGACGCCACGCACAAATTCTATCGCGTACTCACGGCCCCCTGAACAGCAGAGGGCTATAAGACCTGTCCCTCTATTATCGCGAGTCCGCCGGCCTCTTTGCCCGCCGCATCAACGAACACCAGCCGGACTGTCGCCGTTCCGTCCGGCAACTTCGCGGCGCGGTCAAGAACGACAGGCGTCAGCGGGGACACGGGCTCCGCCAGGTTCTCTCTGCCCAGCACCTTCCCCTGTCCGTCCAAAAAATGCAACGCCACGCGCCCCGGCGCAAACACGCCGAACCGGCCGGTCAACCTGACCGCCTTCTGAGTTGCGCTTCTGAGTTGCACCTTGCTTTCCGCACCCGAAGCGGCACAGTAATGCACCATACGTGTATTGCTTTGGTAATAATACAACACATGAGGTGTGTCATATAAGTAATTGGACTTTCATTACACAAAAAAAGCCCGCCGTTCTCCCGGCGGGCTTTTTAAGCTCCGTCAAGCCGAAGACGCTCAGTTCGCGCCGCGGCCCTTGACGCCGGCCGCCTTGTCGGCGCCCACCTTGGCCTTCTCGTGCGGACGCAACTGACGCACCGCCGCGCCGGCCGTCCACATCTCCGAGTCGCGCATCACCTTGAGTTCCGCGTCGAGCTTCTGCTTGTAGTCCGCCGTGCCGCAAACCTTAATCACATGCCTGGCCTCGCTCTGGCTCTTCACCGCCTTGTAGAGGTCGTTGAACACCGGCAGCGTCGCCTTCTTGAACTTCGGCTTCCAGTCGAGCGCGCCGCGCTGCGCCGTGGCCGAGCAGTTCGAATACATCCAGTCCATGCCGTTCTCGTCGACCAGCCGGATCAGGCTCTGGGTGAGTTCCTCGACCGTCTCGTTGAACGCCTCGGACGGGCTGTGGCCGTTCGTGCGCAGCACCTCGTACTGGGCTTCCATAATGCCCGCCAACGCGCCCATCAGCACACCCCGCTCGCCCACGAGATCCGAAGTGACTTCATGCTCAAAGGTCGTCGGGAACAGATAGCCGGAACCCACGCTGATGCCGATCGCCAGCGTGCGGTCCAGCGCCCTGCCGGTCGCGTCCTGCGCCACGGCAAAGCTGGAGTTGATGCCCACGCCCGCCAGGAAGTTGCGGCGCCCCGAGGTGCCCGAGCCCTTCGGGGCAACCAGGATCACGTCCACCTCCGCGCTCGGCTTCACACCCGTCAACTGCCTGTAGACAAACCCGAAACCGTGGGAGAAATAGAGCGCCTTGCCGGCGGTCATGTACGGCGCCACGCGCGGCCAGACCTGCTTGATCGCGGCGTCGTTCACGAGCATCATCACGATCGTGGCTTTTTCGCACGCCTCTTCAATGTCGAACAGCGTCTGGCCCGGCTTGAAGCCGTCCTTGACCGCACGCTTCCAGTCGCCTGCAAACCGCTTGTCCTGGCCGATGATCACGTTAACGCCGTTGTCACGCATGTTCAGCGACTGCGCAGGGCCCTGAACGCCATAACCCAGAATGGCAATGACCTCGTTCTTAAGGACTTTCTGAGCTTTCTTCAGGGGATACTCTTTACGTGTAACGACGGTTTCAACAACGCCGCCAAAATCGATCTTAGGCATATTCAGTTACTCCTCTTTAACAAACACTCCGCAAAGCCCTCAGGCTCAGTGACCACGCAGTCGGGCGGAAAAGCGGACAATATAATATCACCTTGTGCCTGTGACGCAAGTACGATGTTCAGTACGATGTTCAGGCGCCCCCAACCGCTCAGGACGTGAACGGGCTTCCGCTACTTTCCATCGGGCAAGCCCGCACCTTCCGGACTCAGCCAAACCGCGGCGCCAACTTCCGTTTTCAACACGACCTTGTCGCCCTTCAAAACAGCAACCTTCGTGCCGTCGCGATAGACCTCAATCGGCTTGCCGGGCCACGGATTCACCAGCGTGCAGGGTCTGCCCTTCTCGCTGTGTATCCTGACATATTTCACCGCGCCGCCCTTGAGTTCGCCGGCCACGAGAAAGGCGCCGAACTGCCGCAGGTTGGCGAACCGCGCGTTCACGGTTTTCGGCCAGGCGGGAAAAAGGCGCATGACATCCTGGTGCACCGAGCACAGCATCAGGTCCACGGTGTTGGGAATGGTCGCCACTTTCTCCAAGCCGTGCTTGTTGTTCCGCATGCCGTTGGGACGGTATTGCGTGGCCACGTATTCGTGCAGCTTCGCATAGATCACGTCGGGATGGTAGCCGAGACAGGCGGCCGCCGGGAAGAAACTGGTGTCGCCGTTGTTGTCGAACCAGCGCTGCATGTAATCGATCGTATTGATTGAGGTCTTGATCAGTTCCGGGCTGCTCTCGAGGCCGATCCCGAGCGCCGGATAGATGTGCTGGATGCCGAGGGTGTTGCCTTTCCAGTATTCCGTGCCGACTTCCGAGTAGCGGAAGATGGTCTTCCCGTCCACCTCGCGCGTGGCGTAGTTGCTGAGATGCGCGAGAATATGGTTCCACTTCTCATGCTTGCCCGGGTCCGCGCCGAGCGCCGCGCTCATTTCCAGCGCCGTGCCGAACACGGCGCGCACCAAGGCCAGAGAGACGATCGGATTGAAATCATTGCCGCTCTGCTCCTGGATCGAGTCATTCTCGATCACATACCTGTCCTTGTCCTTCTCGAAAGTCAGGTAGGCTTCCCAAAACACAGTCAGCTCTTTGAAGAAGGGATATACCTTCTTGGCATAAGCGAGGTCATACGTGGTCTTCCAGCGGCAGATCATGTTGACGGCGCCATACGCGCCATTGCTCTTCTGGTTATAGGTGGTGCCGCCGCGCTGCCCTTTAGGCCCGATCCCGACGGGATACAGGATGCCCGGCATCTTGAGCTGTTCCTGGGCCAGCCTGCGGGCCTGCGGCATGTAGTCAAGCAAAGGCTGGTCCTGCACCTCCCCCAGGGCAACATGGTTGGCGCCGTAGAGACTATAGAACGCGGCCTGATAATTGTAGTTCAGGTGATAATCGTTTCCCCAGCCCGGAGTGTCAGTGCAAAACCACGAGCCCAGAATGCCGGGAGGAAAATCCTTGTCGCGGCAGCAGCTGGCGAAGATATAGTTGGCCAGATAATACTGGCGCTCGATCACCTTGTCAGGAATCTCGATAAAACTCTCGGCCCAGAAGCCGGCCCACCATTTCTTGTGCGCCTCAAGCTGTGCGGGCATGCTGACGATGTCGAACGCCGCCATCTTCTTTTCGACATCCTCGGCATAGTTCGGATTCTTCACCCGGCTGTCGATGGCAAACACAAAAACCTGCCGGTTCTGATCCAGTTCGCCGCGCTTGCCGGAGCCGTACCTTCGCATGCACAGGCTCGCCGCGGCCTGCGATCCTTTTTCCAATTCACGCCTCAGATAGAGTCCGTCGCCGCTTTTGAGGTCCCGAACTTCCGCCTCGCCGCTCTCGGCCTTTGTGCGCTTGTTGACGCTTTTCATGACCTCAGGCTTGAGCGCGTATGGGATCTTCCCGTTTTCCGCCACAAACTCCATGAAGATCATGTTGTCAACGGCGCTGACCCAGATCTTGAACCGGACGGTCACCCCGCCTGCCTGCGCGAGGGTGCCGGACGTCATCGCGGTATACAGGTCGGTTTCCGCTCGGCATGTGGGCTCAGGTTTCGCCGGATCGAAACGGAAGGAAAGATCGATCAGGGCCACAGGCTTGGCCGAACCGCTCCACATGTCATTCTTGTGGAACCAGAACCGGATGTCGCCCGACTCCTGCTTCTTGCGCGCGGCGCCTTTTTCCGACGGCGCCTTGCTGATGGACAGGGCGATGTCGCCGTTGCCGAGAAGAATGGCATCCGTGGAATAGGGCGCCAGGCCCAACGGCATTTTGTCAAACACGGCCTTGTGCTGCGAAACAATCCGCCGGGATTCGGCCAGCATGCTTATCTCCGCTTGTGCCGCGCACGCCTGCCCCAGCGCGATCATTCCCGCGGTCACACAGACCGTGACAGACCGCCCGATCTTTCCTGTTCCCATGACTACTGTTCCTTTTTTGGATGCAAGGTCACCGGCCCGATCAGTCCGGTGGAAACGGGTTTGTGGCCGCTTGCCCAGACCATGGCCATCCGATTGTCCTTCAGGGTTCGGCAATAATTGGAGAGCACGGTGGTCACGCTGATCTCCAGTTCGTTTTCGCCCAGCCTCAAGGCGCCTTGCGTATCGTAGAGATGTTCGGTGCCCCACCAGCGGACACCCAGCGCTTTGCCGTTGAGAGTCACCTCTGAAACGCCGTGCACGCGGCCGAGGCTGAGCATCGACTGCCTGAGATCGGCGACGCTGAATTTGACGCGATAGACCGCCTTGCCGGCAAAGGTGTTGAACGTGCTGTTCTCCGACAAGCCGAGATCCTCAAGTCGCTTGAGCGCCATCGTTGAGGCCTCGCCGATGGCGGGCTCGAGGGTGAGCTGCCACGGCGGCTGGATCTCAATCTTCTGAATCCTGTCGGGCAATGCAAGCGGCGGCGCCTTGCCGGGCATGGCCGGTTCGAAGACCAGCAGCAGCGCTTCGAACGGCTCAAGCGTGATGTCCAGCTCGTTCTTTTTTGCCCCATGGGGAAACGCGCTTCGCTCACCGGTTTCCGGATTCCAGCGCCACGGCGTCAGGTCGCCGGTGGCAAAGGCTCCGTGGAAGGAAACCGCGCCATCCGTCTGTTGGTTGCTGAACAGGAAGATTTCGCGGCCGTCCCGTTGCTGGTGGATCTGGAACAGCATGGGGTGGGGGTGCGATATTTTAACTGCGGGGCTGACCTTGAACCGCTCCAAGGTTGAGGTGACCCATTGGAGCAGTTCCTCCTTGCCCGGCTCCGCAACGACCGACACCTGCCGGGAACCGGCCTTGATAGCCGCGGCCATGGAGTCTCTAACGGCCAGATCGTTCGGCTCCCTGTTCTGCAGTCCGGCGGACCGGTCCGGAGCGTTGCCGACGAAGGCGATCTTGCCGCCGGCCTTGGCATATTGTTCGATCGCCTTCGCCGTTTCCGGCTCCAGGCTTTCGACGCTGGCGACCATCAGCAGGTCATAGGCCATGGCGCCGTGCAGAATCCGTCCGTCCTTGAAGGTTGCGTTCCGCAGGGCGGAGCCGTTGACATAATCCGCATTGCAGCCGTTCTGTTGGAGGGCCTGCCACACCAGGTGCAGGTACCAGGGCGTGTGGATGAAGCCCTGCCGTTCGACGCCGGCCTTGCTCCAGACGTCGGCGGTCGGGCCAAGGATCGCGACCTCCGCCCGGGGCTGCGAGGACTGGAGCACGCTGCAGAGGCGCGCGTTGTAGTCTGCCCAGCGCCGGAAATGGGGCCACCAGGGATTGTGCTCGTTGAAATAGGTCCCGTATCTGACCCATCCCGGGAACCCCGCCTCGGGGGGCGAATAGTTGAAGCCGTGCAGGACAAAATGGTTCACGCCGGTCATCATGTCCAAATCGCCGGCCAGCTTGACGTATTCGAGCGTCGCCTGAAACACGCCGCGCAGGTTGGTCATGGCCTCGCAGCTCACCAGCCGCTTTCCGGTCAGGTGCGCGCCCGACGCGGCATACTTATTCCAGACCGCGTAGCGAATCTGGTTCAGGGGCAGTTGGTTCCCCGGGGGGTGGAAGATCCAGTTGTCGCCTTCCGGAATGTCGGGGATCAGGTAGCCGGAAAGCATGTCCATCAGGCCGGGGCCTCCGTAGGCCTGATAACGGCTCAGCACCCCGTTCTCGTGACACCAGGCATGGAAGACCCGGATGAAGCGCTCGTGGAAAAGCTCGGTGAAGGTCCTGTTGAAATCGTAGCGGACGCGCCTGATCTCATCCGCAAACTTCGGGTCCGCCGGAAGGTCCGCCGGGTAGCCCTGATGCGGGTCGTAAAGCGCGAACGGGTACCACGGCTCCAGCCGGTAACCGCGCCGCCGCTGGAACTCCTCCGGAAAGTCGGTCGTCCAGTTGGCGCCTGAGAGCTCGATGCTGTCACAGAACATGGCGCGGAGTCCGTCACCGAGTTTGCCGCCGAGGGCCGGCCCCAGCGTCGAGGACATCCGCCGCAGGTAGCTTTCCACCGCAGCCTTGTTGAGGTGGTTCAGGACCTGTCCGTCGGAGCCCGGCGCGCCGTGGATCACGGCCGTGAACGATTCCTGCCACGTTCCGATATGGAGGGTGTGTCCGCCCTCCGGAATGGCGAATTCGATTGTCCCGTCCGGCTGCACCTTGTCCGCCAGATCGATGCACGCGTCGATGCGGGTTGCATTCCCGGGGACGAGCCGCAGGTAGGCCAGCCGCGGCGCGGCGGCGTCTTCCACGACGTTGCGGATACTCGGCGCCTTCATGAGATCCTTGAGCGCCGCCTTGAACACTCCGGGGCCCTTGAGCGTCTTGCTGTTCACGCCGATCGCCTGAATCGTCTCGCCCGACTTGAGGAAGCGGCCGCCGAACGGCCACCCCGAGCCGACGATCATGTCTGCGATCATGCCCCGCTCTTGAGCGCCGCGGGCGGCCACCCCGGCCATCCGGTTCCACTCAGGACTCAGCCAGACCAAGGGCTCGGTCGCGCTGGGGGTTACCCCGTCGGGCATGGCGACCGGGTTGATTTCCACCCCGCCGATGCCCGCGGCTTTCATGAGATCGAGTTCGCGGAGGATCTCCTTTTCAGTGACACAATCTCCGTTCCACCACCAACGGACAAAGGGGCGCGCCTCGGCGGGAGGATTCAGGAAAGCCTCATAGAGCGCGTCTTCGGCAGCGGCGGCCGTGGTCCATGAGCCTCCCGCAAGGGTAAGGAGCAGGGCGTACATCAGCATCTTTTCGGTTCTCATCAATTCTCTTTTCTGTTTGAACGATATAAACGGGACATCCCTCCCGCGAGGTGACCCGCGCTATTCCAGCCGGACACTGATCCGACAGAACTTCCGCGGCGAGTTGACAGGCACAGCGACATCGACTCTTTGACCGGCGCCAACGATGCGGGTAAAGCCACTCACGCCCTGCCACGAGTCGGGCGCGAGGTCGGAACTCTCTTGCACGTCATACAGCCGCGTCAGTCCTTCATAGCCGACGCCGGACGCGGCGCGGGCCAGGAATGACAGGGTGAAGGCGTTGTCGACGGCCGGCGCGAACGTCAGGAGCGACGGATCGGGAATGGCCGGATCGGTGCCCAAGGTGTATTCGGCGAGGTTGGTTAAGCCGTCGTTGTCGGCGTCACCGTTCTCGCCGCCCGCCACGCTTTTGGCAGAAGCCCAGATCGTATAGGAGCCGACGGGCGAGAGGATGGTGCCGGACACAGCGACATGGTCGAACTGCGAGGTGTTGAGCGTGGTGAGGCCGCTGTTCACAGCCAGACCCATATAAACGTTGGTTGCCAGCGTCATCGTGCTGGTGCCTGTCGGGATCCAGGCAGTACCGTTGGTGCTTGTGTAGCCGGTGATGGTGCCGCCCGTGCGGAGCAGTCGCACCCAGAAGTTCGGCGCTGTGCCGGTGCTGTAGTTGGAGCTCGATTGGGTACTGTCGGTTACGTTACGGCGCGACCAGCGGTAGCCGTTGGAACCGGTCAAGCCCATCAAGACATACTTCGAGCCGGGGGCCAGCGTTTCGCGGATCATCACGCCGACGCGCGATGAGTTGCCGGTGTCTTGGAAGACGCATATCCTGGCGATGATTTCGCCATCGCCGTTGAGCGTCAGATAGGTAAAGCGCAAGGTGTCGGCGGTGACACCGATCAGGGTTCCCGATCCTGATTGAGTGAACGTGCCCGTGCCCGCGTTATAGGAAGCCGAGCCTGTCGAAACGACGGCGCCGATATCGCAGGTGCTCCATGGAGAAGGCAGGCTCGTCGGGACTGTCACCGTGATTGCAACCGTCGCGGCTGCCGAGTCGACGATGCCGTCGTTAGCCTTGAACGAAAAACTGTCAGTCCCGGTGTAGCCGGACATGGGCGTGTAAGACACGGCGGGCGGTGTGCCGCTGAGCAGGCCGTGAGCGGGCTGGGTGACGACCGCGTAGGTCAGCAGGTCGTTGTCCGCGTCGGTGGCGGCCAGGGTGATCGCCTTGGCGGTGTCTCGCGCCGTGCTCACACTCTGTGCGGTGGCCACCGGCGCGTGATTCGTGCTGCTGGCGATGTACGTGAAATGCCACACGTCACCCGTGACGGTGCCGGCCGGGGTAACGGTGTCGACGCGCCAGCAGCAGGTTGCGCTTCCGACGCCAGATGTCGGCGCGTAGATGTTGTTCGATTGTCGTCCCATGTATTGCGGAGACGCGGTCGTGGCGCCGGCGACCGCGGCTTGGTTGGTGCCGAAATACACATCAAAGGCAGTGCCCTTGTAACCCCCGAGCCAAATCAAGTCGCGGTCTGCGGATTGGTTCGTCGCGCCGTCCGGCGGGATGGGCTGGGACGCCTTGGCGCTTTGATATCCGGGGATCCAGTAAGAGCTGTCGCCATACTCGTAGGCGCCCTGGTCCGGCGCGCCGCCGACAAAACCGTCGGTGATGCCCGGCTCTGCTAGCCCCGCATTGATGAGAACCGAGCCGGCGCGGGGCCGGAAATCATGGTTGTCAGAATCGCGCAACTGCGCGGCAACAGCGCCCGTGAAGTTATGATCATGGATGCCGGGAAACACACCGTCGAAGGGGCCGGACGACGACTTTTCAATGCTGCCAGCCGCGTTGTTGCGGGTGACGGTAAGATCGTTGATGCCGCCTGCACCGGCTTTGTCGTAAATGATGATGTCCGGCGGGCCGTTGCTGAAGGCCGTGTTGTTGAAGATCTTGTGATCATCGCCCTTGACCATTTGAAACGTGGTGTCCCAGACCACGTTGTGGTGCTGCATGCCTTGGCTTCCGTAGATGCCGGTCTCGGTTGCGTCAAAGCGAATCCCAGCCTTGTCGTTATTGTGGGACCAGTTGTAGCGGACGATGCAGCCCTGCACGCCCGTGGAGCCGATATCGATGGCCGCTCCGTCCGTCTGCGTAAGACTCAGATTGTAAAGATCATTGAACTCCACTAGATCCGGATAGACGCCCGACTGCGAATTACCGCTGCGGTAGCCCTCTGATACGCCTGCCGTGTGCACGGTATTATGCCGGAACGTGGTTGCTCCGGCCTGGAGGGCGTGGATGGTGAAGCCTCCGCCGCGAAAGTCCACCGTGCTCCAGTCGACGTGGTGGAGCAGGCAGTTCTCGACCACGTTGCTCAAGCCGCGCAGGTGAATGGCCGGACCGTCGATATAGGCAAGGATGCTGTTGCGAAGCGTGCAACTGGAGGGCTTGGTGCTGCCGTTCGTGTCAAAGGAGGTTGGATAGGGATCGCCTGTCTCGCCCAGCATGCGCTTCGAGCAACTCGGATAGAGAAGCGCGCAGTCTTCGACAGTCACCTGCGTGCATTGATAAGTCTTGAAGGTGGCGCCAAAGAAATGCAGGCCGCGGAGGGTGATGTAACTGCTCGAACTGAGGTCAAAGGCATAGGAGAGCACCTTGCCGCGAATGTCGCCGCCAGGAGCGGCTCCTCCCGGCGCCCACAGATACAGGGCCTTCGACGACGGATCGAAAAACCACTCTTTCTCAGCGTCCAGCAGCGAGAGCTTGCCTTCGATGAAGTAGCGGTGGTTGTTGCTGCTGAACTTCTGATACCCGGCCGCGATCGGGGCGTAGGTAAAGCGATCGGTTCCCGCCGCGTGCGAGATCACGGGAAGAGCCCAGGTCGCCCAGTTGCCGACGTTGAGGATCGCGATAGCCCCGGTCAGGTCGAGGCCCGAAGCCACCAGGCTGATCCCGTTGTGCGGATGGTCCACCATCAAGCCGTTGGTATCGTCGGTGCCGCCGCGGCCCCAATGCGTGAGGGAATCCCAAACCGTCTCATCGTCGAAGCGGGCGTTGGGCCAGCGTGCGGGGATCATCTGCTCGCCGTTGACGAACAGTTGCCAGACGTTGCTGCTCAGCGTGGTGCGGTAGATGGAGCCGCTGTGCTGCGTCCACCCGCTGCTCCCGAGTTCGGAGACCGGCCGCGTGCCGTCCAGGATCACCTCCTCGCCACCGAAGTTCACAAAGGTGATCGGCCTGGCCGCCGTTCCGGCGAGGTTCGCTTTCACGACGGCCCCGTGATACGTGCCGCCCCGGATGTAACAGGAATCGCCGGAACTCAGGGTATTGGCCGCCTTCTGGATCGTTGCGAAGGGTTGGGTCAGCGATCCGGGATTGCTGTCATTGCCGAGGGACGCGACGTAATAATCGGCGGCGGTCGCGGCACAGGCGGGCAAGGCGAAGGCAGCGGCACACGCCCGGGCAACTCGCCGCAAACGGGGCGTGAATCGGGGGGTGGATCGGGAGTGTCTCAGCGGCGTTATCAATACCGCTGCCCTTTCTCGCTAATTGAGGTGCCCCGCGCTATTCCAGCCGGACACTGATCCGGTAGAACTTTTGAGGCGAGTTGATGGGCAGCGCGGCATCGACTCTTTGACCGGTGCCAACGATGTGGGTATAGCCGCTCACGCCTTGCCACGAGTCGGGCGCGAGGTCAGAACTCTCTTGCACGTCATACAGCCGCGTCAATCCTTCATAGCCGACGCCGGACGCGGCGCGGGCCAGGAATGACAGGGTGAAGGCGTTGTCGACGGCCGGCGCGAGCGTCAGGAGCGACGGATCGGGAATGGCCGGATCGGTGCCCAAGGTGTATTCGGCGAGGTTGTTTAAACCGTCGTGGTCGGCATCGCCGCTCTCGCCGCCCGCCACGCCCTTGGCAAAAGCCCAGATCGTGTAGGAGCCGACGGGCGAGATGACGGTGATTGCAACCGTCGCCGGCACGGAGTCGAAGATGCGGTCGTTGGCTTTGAAGGTGAAACTGTCAGGCCCGGTGTAGTTCGTCGCGGGCGTGTAGGTCACGTTGGGGCCAAGGCCGCTGAGCGTGCCGTGCGCGGGCGGGGTCTCGATCACATAGGTCAGCGGATCGCTGTCCGCGTCGGTGGCGGCCAGAGTGATCGCCTGGGCGCTGTTTGGCGCCATGCTCACACTCTGGGCAACGGCCACCGGCGCTTCGTTGACGTCATCGACGGTGATGGTGACGTCGGCGGAGTCGGCGAGCAGGCCGCTGTCGGTGACCGTGACGGTCAGGCTGTAGAGCGGGATGGCCGCGTGGTTGAGAGGTCCCGCCACGGTGATCTGGCCGCTGGCGCTGTTGATGGCGAAAGCTCCGCCGGCATTGCCGGAGGTAATGGCGTAGGCCCGCGTGTCGCCGACATCCGGGTCGGTCGCCGAAACAGTGCCGACAACGGTGCCGTAGTCGCTGTTTTCATTCAGGGCAAAGGCGGCATCGCTGGCCACCGGCGCGTCGTTGACCGGCGTCACCGCGATCGCGACCGCCGCCGCTGCGGAGTCGACGGTACCGTCATTGGCTTCGAAGGTAAAACTGTCGGCGCCGTTGTAGTTGGCCGCAGGCGTGTAGGTCAAGCTCGGCGCGATGCCGCTGAGCGTGCCATGCGCGGGCGGGGTGATGATCGCGTAGGTCAGCGGGCCGCTGTCCACGTCGGTGGCGGCCAGAGTGATCGTGGCGGCGGTGTCTTCCGCCGTGCTCGCGCTCTGGTCAATCGCCGCCGGCGCGTCGTTGACCGCCGTCACCGTGACCGTGACCGTCGCCGCCTCCGATTCGATGAGTCCGTCGTTGACCTTGAAGGCAAAACTGTCGGTGCCGCTGTAGTTGGTCGCGGGCGTGTAGGTCACATTCGGCACGATGCCGCTCAGCAGGCCGTGCGCAGGCGGCGTGACAATCACGTAGGTCAGCGTGCCGCCTTCGACGTCGGTGCCGGCCAACATGATCGCCGCAGCGGCGTCTTCCGCCGTGCTCACACTCTGGGCAACGGCCACCGGCGCATCGTTGACCGTCGTGACCGTGACCGTGACCGTCGCAGGCGCGGAGTCGACGGTGCCGTCGTTGGCCTTGAAGGTGAAGCTGTCGGAGCCGGTGTAATTGTTCGTAGGCGTGTAGGTCACATTGGGCGCGGCTCCCGTGAGCGTGCCGTGCGCGGGCTGGGTGACGATCATGTAAGTCAGCGGGTCGTTGTTTCCATCGGTGGCAGCCAACGTGATCGCCACAGCGTTGTCCTCCGCCGTGCTGACACTCTGAGCAGTGGCCGCCGGCGCGTCGTTGACAGATGGGACGCCGCCGGTCACAACCACATGGTCGAACTGCGAGGTGTTGAGTATAGTATCGCTGCCGCTGGACACGGCCAGACCGATATAGACGTTAGTTGACAGCGTCATTGTGCTGATGCGTGTCTCGGTCCAGGAACTGCCGTTGGTGCTCGTGTAGCCGGTGATGGTACCGCCGACGCGGAGCAGGCGCACCCAGAAGTCAGGCGCGGTGCCGGTGCCATGGTTGTAGCTCGTTTGGTCGGCGTCGGTGGTGTTGCGGCGCGACCAGCGGTAGCCGTTGGAGCCGGCCAAGCCCATTAAGACATACTTCGAGCCGGCGGCCAGCGTTTCGCGGATCATCACTCCGACGCGCGAATTGTTGTCGGTATATTGAAAGACAGGTATCCTCGCGCAGATTTCACCGTTGCCGTTGAGCGCCTGATAGGTGTAGCGAAAAGTGTCGTTACTGTTTATTAACAAACCCGAGCCTGACTGGGTGAAGGTGCCCGCGTTATTGGAAACGGAGCCCGCCAGCATGCCGGTGCCGATATCACACGTCTCCCATGGCGAGGGCAAGCCTGCCGAGCTTGTCACCGAGATCGTCACTGTTGCCGCTGCCGAGTCGAGGATGCCGTCGTTGGCCTTGAAGGTGAAACTGTCGGAGCCGGTGTAGTTGGCCGCGGGCGTGTAGGTCACGTTGGGCGCGGTGCCGCTGAGCGTGCCGTGCACAGGCGGGGTCACGGCCGTGTAAGTCAGAGGGTCGGCATCCGGGTCAGTGGCGGCCAGGGTGATCGCCTTGGCGGTGTTCTTCACCGTGCCCACGCTCTGGGCAATGGCCACGGGCGCGTCGTTGACCGCCGTCACCGTGATCGTGACGGCCGCCGGCGCCGAGTCGGCGAGGCCGTCATTGGCCTTGAAGGTGAAGCTGTCCGGTCCGGCGTAGTTGGCTGCAGGCGTGTAGGTCACATGGGGCACGGTGCCGCTCAGCGTGCCGTGCGCGGGCTGGGTCACGGTCGCGTAAGTCAGCGGGTTGCCGTCCGCGTCGGTGGCGGCCAGGGTGATCGCCTGGACGGTGTCTTCAACCGTGCTGACACTCTGGGCAATGGCCACCGGCGCGTCGTTGACCACCGTCACCGTGATCGTGACGGCCGCAGGCACCGAGTCAAGGGCGCCGTCGTTGGCCTTGAAGGTAAAGCTGTCGGGCCCGGTGTAGTTGGTCGCGGGCGTGTAGGTCACATTGGGCGCG
This sequence comes from uncultured Lentisphaeraceae bacterium, assembly GCA_964643945.1. Lineage (GTDB taxonomy): Bacteria > Verrucomicrobiota > Kiritimatiellia > RFP12 > UBA1067 > JAHFSX01. The sequence continues at coordinate 23,709 of CAZXVN010000073.1, forward strand.
GTGCCGCTGAGCGTGCCGTGCGCGGGCAAGGTCACGGCCGCGCAGGTCAGCGCGTTGCCGTCCGCGTCGGTGGCGGCCAGGGTGATCGCCTTGGCGGTGTTTTTCGTCGTGCTGACGCTCTGGGCAATGGCCACCGGCGCGTCGTTGACCGCCGTCACCGTGATCGTGACCGCCGCAGGAGCTGAGTCGACGCTTCCGTCGTTGGCCTTGAAGGTGAAGCTGTCAGGCCCGGAATAGTTGGCCGCAGGCGTGTAGGTCACGCTGGGAGCGGTCCCGCTGAGTGCGCCGTGCGCAGGCTGGGTCACGATGGCGTAGTTCAGCGGGTCGCCGTTCCCGTCGGCGGCAGCCAGGGCAATCGCCTTGGCGACATCTTCCGCTGTGCTGACGCTCTGGGCGTTGGCGACCGGCGCCTGGTTGCTGCCGCCGGTGATGGTGACAGTCACCGTCGCCACATTCGAGTCGAGGCTTCCGTCGTTACACTTGAAGGTGAAACTGTCGGGCCCGCTGAAGTTGGCCGCAGGCGTGTAAGTCACCTTTGACCCGTTGCTGACCGTGCCGTGCGCGGGCTGGGTCACGCTCGTATAGGTGAGCGTGCTGCCTTCCACGTCATCGCCGACCAGCCATATCTTGGATGCGACGTTTTGCGGCAGCGACACACTTTGGCCGTAGGCGACCGGCGCGTCGTTGACCGCCGTCACCGTGATCGAGACGGCCGCAGGCGCCGAGTCGAGGGTGCCGTCGTTGGCCTTGAAGGTGAAGCTGTCAGGCCCGTTGTAATTGGTCGCGGGCGTGTAGGTCACGTTGGGCGCGGCGCCGCTGAGCGTGCCGCGGGCGGGCGGTGTCACGACCGTGTAAGTAAGCGGGCTGTACTCCATGTCGGTGGCGGCAACGCGCTGACCTGCGCGGCCGTGACCTTGCCCGCGCACGGCACGCTCAGCGGCACCGCGC
>CAZXVN010000074.1:0-4889 GCA_964643945.1 uncultured Lentisphaeraceae bacterium
TGAACCCTCTCTCCCTACACGCCGCTCTTCCGATCTTCCGCCTCGGCGCGGGCCGAGAACTGCGGCAAGCCGAGATAGACCGCATCTGCGCCGTACTGGAAAGCGGCTAGCGCGGCGTCGAATCCGCCAGCGGGGGATAGAAGTTCAGGGGGCATGATTGTAGAGGCGGTTGTCTGTGCCCGCCCGCGGCCGGTCACGGAAGGAACTTCATGTTGCGCAGCCAGCTTTGGAGCGCGGCGGGCCACTGCTGGACGCCTTCGATGCCTTGGGCGAGGCCGAGGCCGTGGTGCCCGGGCTGGTAGACGTGCAGCTCGGCGGGGACCTTGGCTTTGCGCAGGGCGAGGTAGAAGGCGACCGCGTTTTCAGCCGGAACCGCAGTGTCCGCGTCGGTCTGAAAAATGAAGGTGGGGGGCGTCTGCGGGGTGACCTGCTTCTCGCTTGAGAGCGAGCGAACCAGTTCCTTGTCGGCATCTTTGCCGAGCAGGTTGTGTTGCGAACCGTAGTGGGTGTACGGTTCGTCGAACGCGATAACGGGATAGCAGAGGATCGCGAAGTCCGGGCGGCAGCCCGCCTGTTCGACCAGGTCGGCGGCCTGGGGGTTGCCCGCGTCGAAGTGGGTGATGACGGTGGAGGCGAGGTGGCCGCCGGCCGAGAAGCCGATGATGCCGATCTTGGCGGGATTGATGCCGAATTCGGCGGAGCGGGCACGGACCGTGCGGACGGCGCGCTGGGCGTCTTGCAGGGGGACCGGGTGACGGTAACCGCCTTTGCTCATGCGGTACTCGACGATGATGCCGGAAACGCCGAAGCTGTTCAGCCACGCCGCGATCTGACGGCCTTCGTGATCGACGGCGAGTCCGCCATATCCGCCGCCGGGGCAGATGACGACCGCCACGCCGGTGTTGTTGGATGCGGCGGGATACCAGGTGAGGGCGGGCTGGTGTTCGGGGCCTTCGCCCTTGGCGCCCGGCGTGCCGCCGGGATAAAGCGGCTCGCGTACGGGCGCGGCGCTGAGCAGGGCTGCCGCGAGTGAGGAAAGCGCGAAGATCAGGAGGGGAGAAGGTTTCATTTTGAAGGTCTCACATGGGGGTGTTGAAAATAATAAACGGGCGGGAGCCCGCCCGTTTATCGTGTCCTGTGGGCTGGAAAGGGCTAGATTTTCGTCCAGATGTTGCCTTTCTTGGAAGACGCGACAACGGCGTTGATAAACTTCATGCCGCGGACGCCCGCTTCGACACCCGGGAAGTCCAGCTCTTCGGGCGTGGCCTTGCGTTTGTCGGCCTTGGCGCGGACCGTGTCGGCAAAATTGCAATAGTTGTTGGCAAAGGCTTCCAGAAAGGCTTCCGGGTGCCCGCTCGGGATGCGGGTGCAGCGGCCGGCGGCTTTGCTCTTCTCTGCCACATAGCCGTTGCCGCGCTTCCAGATCTGCTCGGGGGCGGTCTGGCTGAGCACATGGAGATAATTCGGGTTTTCCTGATGCCATTCGAGGCCCTTCTCCTCGCCATAGATCCAGATGGCGATGTTGTTCTCCTCGCCGACTGAGATCTGACTGGCGTGGAGCACGCCTTTTGCGCCCTTCTCAAAGCGGAGCAGCACGTTGCCGTCATCGTCTAGCAGGCGGCCTTTGACGAAGATCGTGAGGTCGGCCAAGACTTTGGTGATCTTGAGGCCCGTGATGTATTCGGCCAGGTTGGCGGCGTGGGTGCCGATATCTCCGATGCAGCCGGCGGCACCGGAGGTCTTGGGGTTGGTGCGCCAAGAAGCCTGCATTTGGCCGCTCTTTTCCAGAAGCTGGTAGAGCCAGCCCTGCGGATACTGCACCACAACCTTGCGGATCTTGCCGAGGTCACCCTGCCTCACCATGTCCTTGGCCAGCTTGACCATGGGATAGGCCGTGTAGTTGTGCATCAGCCCGAAGACCTTGCCGGACTTCTTAACGATGGCGGCCAGCTCCTCGGCCTCCGCGACGGTCAGGGTCATCGGTTTTTCGCACATCACGTTGAAGCCCCCTTCCAAACAGGCTTTGGCGATGGGGAAGTGCGTGTTGTTGGGCGTGCAGACCGACACGAAGTCGATACGCTCGTCTTGGGGAAGGGCGAGCTCGGCCTTGATCATTTCCTGATAGGTGCTGTACACGAGCTTGGGGTTGAGCCCGAGAATTTTGCCTTGCTGCAGACTTTTCGCGGGAACGACATCGAAGGCGCCTGCCGTCAGCACAATCCCTCCATCCATCCGGGCTGCTTTACGGTGCACCTCACCGATGAACGCCCCAATGCCACCACCGACTTGACACATTTTAAGAATACGCATAACACTGCTCCTTTTGTGATTAACGCTTACGCGATTTTTTCAAATGGTAACGGGTCTCATGGGCAAAAGGAAGCGCAAAATGAGAAAACTTTATGGACTTTATGGATTGACTAAAACCGACTCATGTTAGAAACTAATCGGTCTAGAACGTGTTTCGAGTCTGGATTGTATAAGGCGGGACGTGCATGAGAAGAATCGATTTGTCAGGTGAGTGGAGCGTGCGCAAGGCAGGATCGAAGAAAAGCCTCCTTGCCCAGGTGCCGGGATGTGTGCATGCGGACCTGCTGGCGGCACGCGAGATCGAGAATCCGGTCCCACGCAAAAACCTGGAGTGCGTCGCCTGGGTCGCGGACAGCGAGTGGGTTTACGAGAAGCTTTTCGTTTCCGAGGATTTCTCGACGTTCGACCGCGTGATCTTGCGTTTTGACGGGCTCGACACCTGTGCGACGATCAGGCTGAACGACACCGTGTTGGGCCAGATGTCGAACCTTTTCGAGACGTTTGAGTTCGAGGTCAAGGCACTGATTAAGCCGGGCAAGAACAAACTCACGGTGACCTTTGTTCCGGCCGGGCACGACACGGCGCGCCCGGCGTCCGGGGTTATCCGTCGGCAGACCTCTTCGACACAGGGAGGCACGCAGCCGAAGTCGCCTACGATGGGTATCTGGCGCGGGGTTTCGGTCATAGCTTTTTCCTGTGTGCGCGTGACCGACATGCTGATTCATCAGGACTTTTCCGTCAGCGGGATTGTCGGGCTGGATGTTTCGGTGACAACCGAGCGGTATGCTCCTGACCAGCACTTGGAGATCTTGGCGCGTGTGTGCTATAAAGGGAACATCCTGTTTGAGGCGCGTGATATCCTCGCGAAAGAGCAGACGGTTCTGCACCTCAACATCAAGAATCCTCAGCTCTGGTGGCCCGCGGGGTTGGGCGAGCAACCGCTGTATGAAGTGACCGTTGACATTCTTGCCGGGCGCGCCTGCCACGAGCACGTCTCACGCCGGATCGGGCTCTGCACCTTCGTCGAGGAGAAGGGTGTGGCGAACGGCCGTCCGTTCCGGCGTTTCCTTGTCAACCGGCATCCGCTGTTTCTCAAGGGAGCCAGCTGGTTGCCCGCCGACCTGTATGTGGCCCGGCTGACACGCATGGAGTACGCCCGGCTGGTCAAGGCCGCGGCCATGGCGAACATGAACGTCCTGCGCGTCTGGGGCGGCGGCATCTACGAGAGCGACGCCTTTTATGATTTGTGCGACGAGTACGGCATTTGCGTGTGGCAGGACATGATGTTGACCGGAACTCAGTCCGAGAAGCCGGATGCGGCCGCGTTGGCGGCGTTCGAACGCGAGGCGCGGCAGAACATCCAGCGCGTGCGGCACCACGCCTGCATGATGGTTTGGTGTGGTGGCGACAGCAGCGGGCCGGGCATTGCGAAAGAGTATGAGCAGGCGGCTTCCGCGTTGGTGGCGACGCTTGATCCAGACCGCCCGTATTTGCCGGCGACCGCACACCTGCCGTTCTCGTTGGATGGCGACCCGGCGTATGAGCCGTTACCCTCGTATCCCGAGCCGCGTGTTGTGGCAGAGTACTTGAACGAAGAAGAGCGCAACATTTCGCATCCGGCGTGCGCATTCCATGTCACGCCACCCGAGGGCGCCAAACAGGTGTACACTGCGTTTCTGGAGCGTTTTCTGATGCCTTCCAGCTTTGACAATGCCTTGTGGCTGAGCCAAATTCAACAAGGGCTTGCCGTCAGGGAGCAGATGGCTCGGGTGCGTATGGGCGTTGAGCCGCCCACGGGTTTTATCTATTGGCAGCTCAACGACTGCTGGCCCGGATGCAGCCCCTCCTCGGTCGACTCCGAAGGCCGCTGGAAGGCGTTGCACTATATGGCCCGACGGTTTTTCGCGCCGCTTTGGCTTTGCGGCGGATACCGCGCGGAGCCGGGCCTGGTCGAGATCTTCGCCTTCAATGACGGGCTCAAGCCGTTCAAGGGCGAAATCCAATGGCGTTTGATACAGATGGATGGCATGGTCATTGCCGAAGGCGTGAAAAAAGTGGCCTTGGCGTCCGCTTCGCGCGAAAAGGCGATCAGCGTCAAAGTGCAAGAGGCGTTACGCAAGATCGGTGCGGCTCATCTGCTGCTGTGGATCTATCTGTTGGATGAACAGGGCAATCAGGTGGCGTGGAACAAGGTGCTGTTCTGCTCGCCGCGCGAGTTGGCTTTGCAGCCGCCGCGCATCCGGGCTGAGATTCGCACCTGGGACGACAACAGCTTTGCGGTGACGCTGACGAGCCATTATCCGGCCATGTGGGTGTGGATTTCGCTCGAGAGGCTCAACGCGCGTTACGACGACAACTTCTTCTGCCTCGAGCCCGAGAAGCCCTACCGCATGCGCGTCACGCCGTCGACGCGGATCAAGCTGGACCAGTTCCGCCAGATCATCCGCATCGGCTCCCTGCGCGACACCTGGCAGGAGAAGCGCAACCTGATGCAGGTGATGGCCGCCGCGAAGAAGTGAAAGAGAAGGTGTTTAGGCTGAAGCCTGTTAGGCTGTTAGGTGAGATGCAGACACTCATTG
>CAZXVN010000075.1:0-7089 GCA_964643945.1 uncultured Lentisphaeraceae bacterium
CTGGTGACGCTGGGCACGCTCGCGCTGGTGGACGGCACGGGCCTGGCGGCGAACTACGACATCACCGACGGCACGCACACCGCCGACATCACGAAGCACGGGGCGGACCTCCACGGCACGAAGGTGTACGACGTCAGCGCCGACGTGGCCGGCTCGATCTTCACGGTCAGCGGGCTGGTGGGCCTTGAGACCCTGACGGTGAGCGGCACGGGCACGGTCCCGGACGCCAACGTGGAGAACGGCAAGCTGGTGACGCTGGGGACGCTGGCGCTGGTGGACGGCACGGGCCTGGCGGCGAACTACGACATCACCGACGGCACGCACACGGCCGACATCACGAAGCACGGGGCGGACATCCACGGCACGAAGGTGTACGACGCCTCGGCCGACGTGGCCGGCTCGATCTTCACGGTCAGCGGGCTGGTGGGCCTGGAGACCCTGACGGTCAGCGGCACGGGCACGGTCCCGGACGCCAACGTGGAGAACGGCAAGCTGGTGACGCTGGGCACGCTCGCGCTGGTGGACGGCACGGGCCTGGCGGCGAACTACGACATCACCGACGGCACGCACACCGCCGACATCACAGCGAAGACCCTCACCATCACGGCCAATAGCCGGAGCAAGAACCTCGGCGACACGCTGACGTTCGTCGGGACGGAGTTCACCTCTGTCGGATTGACCAACGGCGACGCGGTTGCCAGCGTGACGCTGGAGAGTGCCGGCGCGGAAGCGGCGGCAGCCATGGACACCTACGCTATCACGGCCACGAATGCGGTCGGCACAGGGCTGGACAACTACACGATCCATTACGTGAACGGCACGTTGACGGTCATCGGGTCCACGCAGGACTGCCCCGGCTTCTGGTCGCCGTCTATCACCATGGTCGTAAGCAACACCTTCGCGTATGCGTCGGGCGAGACGCTCGAGTCCTTGACGTGGACGCCGGTCCTGCCGGTTCTGCCGGCCGGCTGGAGCGTGCTCTCCGCTGCGGGCGTTGGTGCCGGCAACGGCACGATAACGGTTGCGGACGGAACCATCACCGTCACGGCGCCGACGGCCAACCCGGTGCGCTTCACCTACACGGTGAGCGTGCCCGGCAACGCGGCCGTGAGCAACAGCCTGAGCGCGGACGTGCAGTTCAAACTGGCGTCCTCCGGGTCGCCGGTCGCTGCGGCGGTGCCGCCCATGCCCATCTACCGCTACCACAGCGCGGACTACCGCCGCGACCTGCCCGGAACACCATTCGCGGGGCAGTTCCGCAAGATCGACGGCACCGAGCTCAACCGCGTGTTGGCGTACTGGCGCGCAGGCGGGTACAAGCCCAACCCGGCGGGTCTCGACAAGTTCTCCGCTGAGGCCGGATATACGGGTGATGTCAGCCAGGGCCTGCACAGCGCCGATTATCAGGGTAGCGACTGGCAGATCGACGACGATGAGTTCCTGCTCCCGATCGCCTACTGGAATGACGGCGGCTACCATGTCGATCCGGATGGTGATGACGGCTATGGGTCCGGCGACCGCACCGGCATCGGGCCCCGCATGCTGGCCGGCATGTCCATCCCGACGGTCACGCAGACCGGCCCCGCGACCTACAGCCCCGGACAGACGGTGGAGATCACCGCCACCTTCAGCACCACCGAGAAGGTGGCAAGCATGAGCTGGGCGCCGGTCCTGCCCGCAGGCTGGGTCATCGAAAGCGTGAGCGGCGATGGTGAGCCCGAACAGGGACTCAAGAAAATTGTCTGCATCGGCACGTTGCCGACAGCACCGATCCATCTGACCTACACCGTGCGCGTGCCGCTGACCGAGTGCCGGGAAGTCGCGCTGGGCAACGCGGTCCGGATGATCGCCTCGGGTTCGGCGAAGGCTCAAACCTATACGACGCTGGAGCCGCTGACGATGGTGCCGCTGGACGCCGACAACAACGGCATGGCCGACAGCTGGGAACTGCACTACACGGGCGGCGCGGGCTCGCTGGATCCGAACGCGGATCTCGACAGCGACGGGATGAGCAACCTCGCCGAGTACCTCTGCGGCACCGAGCCGAACGATCAGGCCTCCGTGATGCAGATGGTCGCTCTCGACGTGCGGGCCGATGGCACAAGGGCCATTTCGTGGTCGAGCGTGGCCGGGCGCGTCTATACCCTGCAGCGTGCGGACGGATCACCGGCCGCTACATTCACAGATGTCGTGACGGTGGATGCGGATCAGACAGGGACAGGGCGCAATGTCTACATCGATACAGTGGATCCGAAGACGCCGCACTTCTACCGCGTGAAGCTGCAAGAGGCGGGAACGAAGTAAGAGAGGCCTGAAAGTATCCGACCGGGGGCAGGCGCCGCGCCTGCACCCCGATAGGAGACCGACTTATGAATAGTGCATGTAAAAGAAACTGTTGCGGGTCAATATCGGGGATTGCCGCAACGGTGCTGTTGATGCTTGTCGGTCGGGCCTCGGCACAGGCTCCCGGCGACATCGCTGCGACTCAAGCAACGGCACCCCTGTATTCGGCCGGCACGACGCAGGAGGTGTCCTGTTCATTCAGCTATCCCGCAGGACGACAGCTCAGGTCGCTTCTGTGGTCAACAACGGACCTGCCAACGGGCTGGGCGCTGATCTCTGCAACGGGGGACGGGAGTCCGCGGATTGATCCAATCGGGGGAGAAGATGTCGCTTTTACAAGTGAATCTCTTGCGAACAACCCGGTGAACTTCCGGTACAAGGTTTTCGTGCCGACAGGCGCGACCGGGCCGAAGGTGCTGCGCGGCCGTGCCGACTATACGTTGAATGATGACGTCTTGGAGTCGTCGTATGATGTCTCCCCGTTAACCTTGGCGGATGCGACGGCCTCCCATGCCGTTCGCGGCTATCTGGCGGGCCACCTGCTGGACATCGCGTGTACCTTCACCTACCCGGCAGAACACAGGCTCCAGTCGCTGCTGTGGGTGCCGGAACTGCCGAAGGACTGGGAACTGGTCAGCGCTTCCGGAGTTTCGCGGCCGAGCGTGGATCCGGATGCCGCGGAGATCACCTTTTTAGGCAGCCTGACTGCGAACCCGGTGACGTTCATCTATACGGTGAGGGTTGCGCCTGGAGAAAACGGGGTAAAAAATCTTGGCGGGCAGACCGAGTTTCTGCTGGACAACATGGTCAATCCGGTCACGGGACGGGTGCTCCCTGACCCGCTGACCGTGCCGGCCATGCATACGCTGCGGATTGCCTCGACCTATGGCACGGGCCTCCCGGCGGCCGGTGTCTACACCAATATCTACGGCACGATTCTGACGAACCGGATGAGCGCTCAGGCGGTCGACGGCTCCCGCACCTTCGCCTGCTGGGGCTGGACGATGTCGGGGAACGAGCCCGTGACCGGAGTCGGCACCAACTGCGTGCTGACGCAGACCAATAATGCGGTGTTGAACTGGGAGTGGGTGGCGCCGCAGATCAACAACCGGACGGTCAATGAGATGGCGACGCTGGCCTTCAACGCCTCGACGACGGCGCTGAATGTCCCGATCGCGGTCGAGACCCTGGTCTACTCTCTGGACGCCGCATCCATAGCGGCCGGCATGTCGATCACGGAGGCCGGCGCGTTCTCGTGGACGCCCACCGAGTTGCAGGGCGGGCAGACATTCCCGGTCACCCTTTCCGTCATGGCTCAAGGTTCGCCGGTCCAGCCTGCCAGCGAAACCTTCACGATCACCGTGAACGAGGCCAACCGCCCGCCCGTTCTGGCGCCCATTAGCGACCAGATCGCGGACGAGCAGTCCACGCTGACCTTTACCGCCACCGCGACCGACCCGGATAACCCGGCGCAGACCCTGGAGTTTGAGGTTGATCCGGCTTCCTTTGCCGACGGCATGCGGATCAACGCGACGAACGGAGTTTTCACGTGGACGCCCGCTCCCGGACAGGCGGGCACCGAAGGTCAATCCTATACGGTTCAGGTCATCGTCCAGGACGACGGCTTGAATCCGAATGGCTTGTCTGCCACCAACAGCTTCACCATCCGCGTGGCGGATTCGCGGGCGACTCACGCGACGGCCGGCTATCTGGCGGGACGTACGGCCCGGATCGACTGCACCTTTACCCGTCCGGCCGGGAAGCAGCTGCAGTCGCTGCTCTGGACGCCGCAACTGCCCGCGGGCTGGCGTCTCCTTTCGGCTTCGGGTGACGGCGGTCCTGTAATCGACCCCGACACAAATTCGGTGATGTTCTTGAGCAGCGCTCTGAAGACCAAGAATCCTGTCGTCTTCAGCTATAGGGTCTCCGTGCCATCAGGCGTGACAGGCACGCAGCACCTGCATGCGGTCGCCGAGTATTTGACAACCGGCATGGTCAACCCCGTCACCATAACCGCCAACCCTGATCCTCTGCTTATCCCCGAGCTGCACACGTTCGAGGTGGTCTCGGTGCAGGGGTCGCCCGTGGCCGCCGTCGGCGTCTACACGAACCTGCACGGCACGGTGCTGAACAACACTGTCAGCTCGCCGGTCACGGTCGGCACGCGGACCTTTGCCTGCACCGGTTGGACGCTCGCGGGCGTCGAGCCGGCCACAGGCGTGGGGCTTGCGGTGACGCTGGCGCTGACCAACGATGCGGTGCTGACGTGGAATTGGGTGGCGCCGCTGATCGCGCCTTCCAACACCTTGAGCGTGACGATGTCCGAGGACGGCTCTCCGACCTCGTGGGCGGCCGCGTGGACGACGTCCGGCGGCATTTCGGCCAGCGAGCCTTACCGTCCGTCGCTGGTGTCTGGGCTGACGTGGACTCTGTTGAGCGGCCCTTCAAATGGCACGGCCACGGTGTCGTCTGGGACAGGCGCGACCCCTTCCGTTACCTATGCGCCGTCCACAAACTGGTTCGGAAACGCCAGCTTCGTGGCGCAAGTGACGGACGGCTTGGGCGGCTTCGCTCAGGTGACTGGTGCAGTGACGGTCAACTCGGGCAATTACGCGCCCATTCTGGCGCCGCTCAGCGACCAGCTTGCGGACGAGCAGTCGACGCTGACCTTTACCGCCACGGCCACCGACTCTGATATCCCGGTTCAGAACCTGGAGTTTAAGCTGGATAACGCGTCGAAGGCCGCAGGCATGGCGATTGATCCTTGGACCGGGGTGTTCACATGGACGCCCACCAACGGACAGGCGAGCACCGAAGGCCAGACCTATACGGTTCAGGTCACAGTGACAGATGACGGCTTGAACCCGAACAGCTTGACGGACTCCAAGAGCTTCACCATCCGCGTGGCGGATTCGCGGGCGACGCACGCGACGGCCGGCTATCTGGCGGGACGTACCGCCCGGATCGACTGCACCTTTACCCGGCCGGCCGGGAAGCAGCTGCAGTCGCTGCTCTGGACGCCGCAGCTGCCCGCGGGCTGGCGTCTCCTTTCGGCTTCGGGTGACGGCGGCCCTGTAATCGACCCCGACACAAATTCGGTGATGTTCTTGAGCAGCGCTCTGAAGACCAAGAATCCTGTCGTCTTCAGCTATAGGGTCTCCGTGCCCTCAGGCGTGACAGGCACGCAGCACCTGCATGCGGCCGCCGAGTATTTGACAACCGGCATGGTCAACCCCGTCACCATAACCGCCAACCCTGATCCTCTGCTTATTCCCGAGCTGCACACGTTCGAGGTGGTCTCGGTGCAGGGGTCGCCCGTGGCCGCCGTCGGCGTCTACACGAACCTGCACGGCACGGTGCTGAATAACACCGTCAGCTCGCCGGTCACGGTCGGCACGCGGACCTTCGCCTGCACCGGTTGGACGCTCGCGGGCGTCGAGCCTGCCACAGGTGCGGGGCTCGCGGTGACGCTGGCGCTGACCAACGACGCGGTGCTGACGTGGAATTGGGTGGCGCCGCTGATCGCGCCTTCCAACACCTTGAGCGTGACGATGTCCGAGGACGGCTCTCCGACCTCGTGGGCGGCCGCGTGGACGACGTCCGGCGGCATTTCGGCGACCGAGCCTTACCGTCCGTCGCTGGTGTCTGGGCTGACGTGGACTCTGTTGAGCGGCCCTTCAAATGGCACGGCCACGGTGTCTGGGACAGGCGTGACCCCTTCCGTCACCTATGCGCCGTCCACAAACTGGTTCGGAAACGACAGTTTCGTGGCGCAAGTGACGGACGGCTTGGGCGGCTTTGATCAGGTGACTGTTGCGGTGACGGTCAGCGCGGTTAACGACGCGCCGGTGCTGGCGCCGATCGGCGACAAGCGCACGGACGAGCGGACGCCGCTGACCTTCACCGCCACCGCGACCGACGCTGATATTCCGGTGCAGAACCTGGAGTTTAAGCTGGATAACGCGTCGAAGGCCGCGGGCATGGCGATTGATCCTTGGACCGGGGTGTTCACATGGACACCCGCGCCCGGCCAGGCAGGCCTCGACCAGAAAGCGTTCACGGTCACGGTCACGGTCACGGACAATGGAATCAATCCGTCGAACCAGAGCGACTTCGAGACGTTTACGATCACGTTGGATTCCTCGCGGGCGACGCATACCGCCATCGGCTATATCGCCGACAGCGAATTGGAAATCGAATGCACCTTCGCGTATCCCGTGGGTCGGCAGCTTCAATCTCTCCAGTGGACACCGGAGTTGGACACCGGATGGACGCTGATTAGCGCATCGGGGCAAGGTAATCCGGCGGTGAATGTGGAAGACGGCGTGGTGATTCTCAAAGCGAGCACCCTGCCGAATCCGGTGACTTTCAAGTATACGGTACACGTGCCTCCGGGCTTGATAGGGCCGCAATCGGTTGGCGGCGTCATTGAGTATCAATTGAACGGCATGGCCAACCCGTCCTCGGTCCGCGCCCAGCCCGATCCGCTGGTCGTGCCCATGCTGCTGACGCTTCCGGGGCTTGTTGTCAGTGACAAGGTGTACGACGGCACCACCAACGCCACCGTGGCCACCTACGGCGCTTTGACCGGTTTGGTTGAGGGGCACGATGTTTCTCTGGTGACGAACGATGCCCGGGCATTCTTTGACACGCCGCTGGCAGGGACAAACAAGACCGTGACCGTAAGCGGCCTGAGGCTGACCGGCACAAACGCCTCCTGGTACGCCATCGACACGCAAACCGCCG
>CAZXVN010000076.1:0-2487 GCA_964643945.1 uncultured Lentisphaeraceae bacterium
AAGCCGCAATACAACACCTGGATCGAGTTGATGTATGACCAGAACCAGCGGGATGTGCTCAAATACGCGCACGCCATTGTGGACAATGGACTGCCGCCCGGTGTGCTGATGATTGACGACAACTGGCAGGAGGACTATGGCAAGTGGACCTTTCACCCCGGACGTTTTCCCGACCCCAAGGCGATGATGAACGAACTGCACGGCCTCGGCTTCAAGGTCATGGTCTGGGTCTGCCCGTTTGTCAGTCCGGACTGTGACGTCTACCGCGCGCTGGCCAAGAAAAAAGCCTTCTTCATGGAAAAGCCCGGTGCGCCCGCAATGGTCAAATGGTGGAACGGTTATAGTGCCATGCTCGACCTTTCGAATCCGGTGGCCAAGACGTGGTTCACAGAGGAACTCACCCGCCTGCAAACCACGTACGGCGTGGACGGTTTCAAGCTCGATGCCGGTGACACCGCATTCTACAAAGCACAGTATCTCGCACATGAAAAACTCGACTCCAACGAGCATGCACGGCTCTTCGGCGAGATCGGTCTCGCCTTTCCGCTGAACGAGTATCGTGCCACGTGGAAGCTCGCGGGTCGGCCGCTCGTGCAACGCCTCCGCGACAAGAGCCACAACTGGCCAGACCTCGAGCAACTCATCCCCGATATGATCGCGGCCGGTCTCATGGGGTATACGTTTGTCTGTCCCGATCTGATCGGTGGCGGCGAGTTCACCTCCTTCCTCGATGCGGCGACTATTGACCAGGATCTGATCGTGCGCTCCGCGCAAGTCCACGCCCTCGCGCCGATGATGCAATTCTCTGTCGCGCCCTGGCGAGTATTGGACGCCGCCCATCTGGCCGCAGTCAAAGAGGCCGTGGCCTTGCGGATGCGCTTCACGCCGCGCATCCTCGAACTCGCCCAAGCCAGCGCCGCCACCGGCGAACCGATCTTGCGCCCGCTGGCCTACGACTTCCCCGACGGCGGCTACGAGCATGTCAAAGACCAGTTCATGATGGGCGACAACCTGCTGGTGGCTCCGATGGTCACCAAGGGTACGACCCGGACCGTGCAGATTCCGTCCGGCACATGGAAGGCCGACGACGGTACCTTGATCACGGGTCCTGTGAAACAAACCTTCATGGTCCCCCTCAATCGTCTGCTATACTTCGAACGCCAGAAACTTCCATGAACAGACTTGCTGCCATCACGCACCCTGCACTCTTGCAATCCTAGTGGCCGCGCTACACGCGGGCCACGACTTGCCAGAAGATACAAGCTTTGGTAAACTCCGATAAGTTTTTAAAGTAGTGAAAGACGGACGTACGAGGACTTCCAACGGCTGGGACTGACAAAACAAATGTAAAGGAAAGGCGCAGCATTGAATACACCAAGTAACCTCTCCACGATGAACCGCCGCGAGACATTGAAGATCGGAGTCGGATTCACCATCGGCATCAGCCTCGCGACCTGGGAACCTGGCGTTCATCGAAGCCGATGGTTCGCTGCGACCTGGCCACGTCGTGTATTAGGAATTCTGCCCATGAAAAATATTATCTTCCAGACATTGTGCGGTGCGGTGTTGCTGGCGTTGACTGCTGTCGGGGTCTGCGCCGAGCCGAATCTGCCGTTTGTGAACGGGCTGTTCACCGACAATATGATCTTGCAACGGGATGCGCCGTGTCCGATTTGGGGGTGGACCGCTCCGGGCTCGAAGGTGACGGTCACTCTGGGCGAGCAGGCCGTGACAGCCCTCGCGGCAGCCGATGGCCGGTGGTTGGCAACGCTCGCCCCGCAGCCTGCTGGCGGCCCGCACACCATTGCCATCAGCGGCTTCCAAAAACTCAGTCTGAAAAACGTCCTCTTTGGTGATGTATGGATCTGCTCGGGCCAGTCCAATATGGAGATGGGCATTGACGCGGCGAACCAATATTTGAACGAACTGCCGTGGGCTTCAGCCGACCGGATTCGTCTCTATTGGGTCAAGGGCAACAGCAGTTTCGTGCCGGAAGCAACCGTGTCCGGTGCTTGGACCGTGGCTTCCGTCGACACGCTACTGAATATGAAAAAGCCCTTTGCGTCCTCGGGGTTTTCTGCCATAGCCTGGATGTTTGCGCGTAAGGTTCACAAGGAGACCGGTGTTCCCATCGGTATGATCGAATGTGCCGTGGGGAATACATTCATCCAGTCGTGGAGCACGGTGGCAAGCCTGCGGCTGGAGCAGAAATACGGCGACAAATTCGATTGCCTGACCTATTATGAGAAGGAATTGATTGACTGGGCGAAGGCAAGCGACCCGGCCTACGTGCAGACGGAATCCTGGCGTTCGCTTGAGTTTGACGACACCTCGTGGGCAACGATGAAGCTGCCGCAAGGAGGCGCCAAAACCGCACTCTCGCGCTTCAACGGGATCGTCTGGTTCCGGCGCCGCGTTGAGGTGCCTGCCGCTTTGGCCGGGCAGGATTTATGGCTGAATCTGGGGCCTGTTCAGAACCAGAGTATG
>CAZXVN010000077.1:0-5165 GCA_964643945.1 uncultured Lentisphaeraceae bacterium
GCCAAAAGCGTGCCGACCTGGAAATCGACACCCGCCCAAACCCCGGCGCGCACCGCCTCTCAGCCCCCGCCGCGCCGCATGACGGGAAGGCGTTCGGCTCGCTGGTCGTGAGCGACCCGCGCGTGGCTGACGACGACGCTATGGCGCCCGTCAAGCGGCTGACCCCCGATGTGGGATTTCCGGAAAGCCAGGGGGGCTCGCCGACGTACGGCACCGCCTGGCCCCTGAGCGAAAAATACTTTCTGTGCGCGTATGAGCCCGCCGAGGTCAAAGGCGTGGCGCAGCCGTATGTTTTCGGCCTCTATCTGCTGGACCAGTTCGGCAACAAAGAGCTGGTCTACCGCGACCCCGGCATCGCCTGCCTGAGCCCCATGCCGCTGCGTGCCAGCCCGTGTCCCCCGGTGATTCCCGAACAGCGCAAACCGCTCAAAGCGGGTGAGCGCGGAGAGGCCACCGTGACGGTCGTGGATGTTTACAAGAGTGATCAGGCGTGGCCGAAAAACACGCTGATCACCGCGCTGCGCGTCTGGCAGATCTTTCCGCTCTCGGTGGCCTCGGCGTCTGTTACGCACAATATCGGCATCCAGATTTGCGAGGCGTTCGACTCGATCAATCTGGCGCGCGTGGTGCTCGGCACTGTTCCGGTGGAAAAGGATGGCAGCGCCCATTTCAAGGTTCCCTCAGGTGTGGAGGTTTTTTTCCAGGCGCTTGACGCCAAGGGCTGCGCGGTGCAGTCCATGCGTTCTGGCACCGCGTTCGTGCCGGGGGAAAAGATGTCCTGTCAGGGCTGCCACGAGCCCAAGACCGGTGCGCCGGAGCGCACGCCCGCGGCCACGCCGCTGGCCATGCGGCGCGCGCCATCCGTATTGCGCCCCGGCCCCGAGGGGTCGAACCCGTTCAGCTATCCCCGGCTGGTCCAGCCCGTGCTCGACAAGCGCTGCGTGACGTGTCATGCGGAGAAACGGAAGACCGCGCTGGCCGGACAGAAGACGCCGCCCCGGTTGGACCGCGAGGTCGTGGAGTATTCCACCAGCAGCTATATGAACAAGTCGACGCGCTATTACGCCTCGTATGTCAGTCTCGCGGAACCTTACGGGTTCACTTCTTACGGCGCGAAAAGCAACTCGAACTCGCCGAAGTTTTACCGCACGACACCCGGCGAGTTCGGTGCGCGCGCCTCCAAGCTTTACGCGCTGCTGCAGGGCGGCCATCACGATGTGCGACTCACAGAAGACGAGATGAGCCGGATCGTGACGTGGCTGGACTCGGTTTGTCAATTTTATGGCGTGTATGAGAAAGCGGGCGGCGAGGCCCAGCTTGCCGGCGAACTCGCCGAGCCCACCCTGCAATGAGGAGCGATTTGAAAATGTTTCTGTGTGTTGCGTCAGTTGTGCTGGGGTTGACGCCGCTTGCCGGTGCCGACGTCTCTGTTTCTGTCAACGCCTCGACTTCTGGGAAAACCATCGCTAACAAATTCGGCGATCTTGTCGTATGGAATGCGTCATGGGGTGCGGTACCGGCTGATTTCCGGCAGAAGTATCCGTTTGTGAAAACGGTTCAGCTTATGACCGCAACCGGCGGTGCGACATACTTAGACATGTTTGTCGATCCCGCCAACAGGACCGTCCTGAACGACTACAAATTTGATCGCCTCGTCGACACATGCGCGCTTCTGGTCGGCATGGGATTGAGACCGTACATCGTGACCGGCAATGTCCCGCTCAAGTACAGCGCCAATCCGGTCATCGGCGAATATGGAATCAACACGCAGCCACCTGACGATTACACCGTCTATCACAATTACATCAAGGCGCTCGCCGATGCACTTGTCGCGCGGTTCGGCATCAATGAGGTCAAAACATGGCGGTGGGGCGTCCTGACGGAATATGACTGGGGAACCGGCTGGTGGTCAGGAGGCATGGACGGGTATTTCAGGCTTTACGACCATACCGTTGCCGCTTTGCAGGCTGCCATTGGCGCGCAAAACCTGGTTGTCGGGGCGCATAGCTGCTGGCCGGAGACGGCGCTGATCGACCACTGCGGAAGCGGGATCAACTATGCGACCGGAAGAACCGGAACGCAGCTCAATTTCAGGACACAATCCTTTTATGACTTCATGATTCCTGGCGGCAATCATATTCACAGCGACCTCGGAGGCTCAATCAGCACCATGCGAAACCGGGCGCTCCTTTACGGCTTGACCAATCTGACGTATGGCGTCGATGAGGGGCGTATCATGCAGGGGGCAGACTGGAAACCGCTGACGGACCGCACGGTAAACCTGAGCTGGCAGGGTTCCTATGACACCGCGCTCTTTAAAAGAATGGTCGACAGCGATGTCGACTGGTTTGCGACCTGGGGCTTGACAACAGGCGGACGGTATGGAGGTGCCGACAACATCGGAACGCATATCGCCAATCTCGCGTTCAGGATGGCGGGCGACAAACAGATGACATGCGACGTGGCAGGTGTCCCGCAGCCAGGCAATGAGATTCATGCGGTCGGCGGTTATGCGGGCACCTCGAATACGATCCATCTGTTGGCGTGCAACCATAACAACGACCCCGGTTCGACAACAGGAGAAAGGTGTTCCTTTACGTTGAGTAACGTGGCGCCCGCAGACGGAAGCACCGTCACGGTCAAACAATGGCTCGTTGACGACAACCATGCGAACTGGTGGCCGTCCTGGTGGGCGGACCAAGCGGCTGCGGGACTCTCGGACAGCAGTTACGGCTGGTCTAAATATTCTCAAACCCTTCCCGCAAACCTTACTGATGACGCAGCACGAAACCTCTGGAACTCAAACGAAGTGAAGTACATTCAGAAAGCAAAGCTCGTTCAAACCGATACGGCGGAAATGGCGGTCATCAGCAACACGCTCACGCTTTCCGTCTCGCTGGAACATCACGGGGTGGTTTTCTATGAGATCGCCAATATCAGAAGAACACATGTCAAGGGGAGTGTCACGCGGCGGACCGACGGCTCGGCCGGGGCCGGCGCGACGGTCTGGTTCTCCCGTGCTCCCGGCGCTTCTTCCAACTCCGTTGTCTCCGTTACGGCTGACGCCAACGGTGACTACAACCTGCCTAGAGAAAATATGGAGGCCGGTCTCTGGTACGTCTGCGCCGGAGGAGCGGGTTACTGCACGTCCTCCGAGCGGACGGTGACGCTTGGAGGTGCAGACCTCTGTGACATCAGTTTTTCGTTGACCCCTCTGACGGTTCCCGGCACGAATTACCCTACGTCCGAGCCGAGCGCACCTTCGGCTCTGAATGTGAAAAGCATCTCTGCTTCCGGGGTGAGTTTGCAGTGGGTTGACAACGCGGGAGACGAACTGGGGTTCGTGATCCAGCGCAGGGTGGCCGGATCATCCGCATGGAGCCTGGTCGCGACCGTCGCGTCAAACGCCACCGCTTATGTGGACGCCGGAGTCAACGGCGGTTCAACGTACGTCTACCGTGTGCTGGCGTACAACGCTGGCGGGTTCAGCACGGTAAGCACGCTGACCGTTACGAACACCCATCCTTTGCCTTTCGTGGAAACATTTGAAGAGGTGCCGGCAGACATGGCGCATGAGGTTGGCCCTGTCAATGGACAGCATGGCTGGGCGTCCGCTCCAAGTGGGGGCGCGACGGTTCAGACAAACCGCGTTTATGAGGGGCAGAAGGCCGTCGCGCTGACCAACTCATGGCTGAGTCATACTTATGTGAATGGCAGCGCAACCAATGTTTGGTTCGATCTCTTCATTCAGACGCAGATGGCTGCCGTGGAGACTCTTTTCTCACCGGAGCAGCAAAGCAGCGTGGCCTTTTATTTCAACCCGTCGGGGAAGATCGTCGCGCAGAGCGGTGCGGAGTGGCGAACCTTTGATGCGTTCAGTGTGGCAAGCAACGAGTGGGTCAGGATCACGGTTAAGCTCAACTACTCGGCACGCAAATGGGCGCTCTACGCAGCGCATGCGGTGCCGGGCGGAAAGGCGGTGCGTGTTGCCCGTGATCTGGATTTTGTCGCGGGATCCACAAACGTGACTGCCAGCAGGTTCGAGGTGACCTCAAGCGGGGACGAGGCCACCCTGCTGGATAATCTTGCGGTGACGGACGAGGCGGTCAGCGGCGTGCCGGGACACCTCGACCGCGGAACGCGCATGCTTGTGCAATAGGGCATTACGGGGTAAAGCGCTGAGGCGATCCTATGATAAAGTCATAAAGGGGTTCAACGAACATGAGACAAATTCATGCGCGTCGCATCGTGACCGCTGCAGTTATGCTGTCAGTCCAATTCTGCTCCGGCGAGTGGGTCAAGATTGATGATTTTCAAGGGTATCCGCCGGACGCTCTGCCGATGCAGGCGAACGGGTGGATGACGGCCGATGACAAGGCTTCGCAGGTGACGGTGTGTGCCGACACGTTGGCTGATGGCAATCAGGCCGCGCGGCTGCATCGTCGCGAAGGGACCAAATCGGGCGAGCATGACATCCTGTACCAGAACGGGGCGCTGGCGATCGAGCCGGGCAAGACCGGCACGGTCTTTATGCGGTTCCTGGTTGAGAGCGGGCTCGACAAGTTGCTGGGCTCCACGCGCGGCGAGAAGCCGGTGGAGTCGATTCATCTCTCGCTCGCCGTGACGGAACAGCAGCTTCATGCGGGCAATCCGCGTTTCGGCGTGACGGTCCAATACCCGGAGAGCTTGCTTTGGGGGTTCGGCGCGAAGCGGCCGGAGGGCAAGCCCCTGCCTCTCAGGCGCAACCGCTGGTACCGCTTGTGGCTGGTGGTGGACAACCGTTCGGCAGAGGCGGGCGGTCAGTCAAAGGCCTTTCTTCAGGAGGAGGGCGCTTCAGGGAAGCCGGAGGAGGTCTGCTACGCGCTGGAGGCTTCGCCCTCGTACCAACCGGAGTCCTCCAGGTATCGGAGGTTCTCTTCGGCCTGTATCTGCGGGGAGTTGAACTCGTACCAGCAGAGTTCCGTTTCGTCCTCCTGCTGCCGGAGGTGCTCCTCGTGGTAGATCTGCGGGGAGGTGAACTCGTACCAGTCTTCGAGCTCGGCGAGCCACTCCTCCTCTTCCCGGAGACGGAGTTCGGCCTCGATTTGCGGGCCGTCGTTCTGTTCGTCGCCGCAGTACTCGGCTTCAGACGAGTAGTAGTATTCGTCCGGATCGTCGGCGTACTG
>CAZXVN010000078.1:0-3396 GCA_964643945.1 uncultured Lentisphaeraceae bacterium
AAGGAGCACCCCGAATTGAGCTACGGACGCGCCAGCACGCAGCACATCCCATACACGGACGAGTATCTGGCGTACCTCGACCAGGCCGTCCGCGCTGCCGTGAGTAAGTCAAAGATGGACGGTTTCATGGTCGACTGGCTGTTCCAGCCCAACCGGGGCGCGACGAACGGCAAGTGGCTGGACTGCGAAAAAAAGCTGTATCAGCAGCTTGTGGGACACGCGTTCCCCGGCGAGGACACGCTCACGAAGGAGCAGGAAATCGCCTACGGACGGATAGCGCTCGAGCGTGCGTGGCGGACGATCCGGTGCGCGGCCAAAGAGACCGATCCCAACTGTCTGATCTGGCTGTCCACCTTTCAGCCGCTGCACCCGCACACGGTCGACTCGCAGATGTACAGGGAGATCGATTGGATGATGAACGAGGCTGGCGACATCGCGAGTGTCAAGGCCATGATGCCCATGGTCGGCAAGCATACGCGCATGATGATCTGTCTTGCGGCATGGAATCTGAAGAATCCGACGGTTGTCGTGCCTGCCGCGATCAAGGAGGGGATCGGCCTGTACGGTTTCGGCATGCCGGGGACGAATTCGCTGCTGGCGCTGCCCAACATGACCAACTCGGTGCGGACGCTCAAGGGGAACGAGAAGAACGTGGCGGCTCTGTCGCGCGCCTATTGGGGCTTGCCCATCGATTCGGTCAGGAACGAAAAGGGCGAGTTCGTCATCCCGCCGCTGGATCTTCCCGCGCGGGCGCAGGAGCTGAAGGAGCTGAAGTGGGGGATGTTCGTCTGCTGGTCGCTCAGCACATTCTCGGAAAAAGAGTGGACGCCGGGGGTCAAGGACGTCTCCTTCTTCCGCGCGACGAGCGTGGATACGGACCAGTGGGCCAAGACCGCCCGCGAGGCGGGGATGAACTACATCCTCTTTCTTGCGAAGCATCACGACGGCTTCTGCCTGTGGGACACGCAGACGACTGACCGCAAGGTGACGAAAGCCCCGCTCGGGCGCGATGTGCTGGCCGAACTGCGGGAAAGCTGCAGCAAATACGGCCTCAGTCTGGCGCTCTGTTTTTCGGAGGGCGACTGGACGTGGCCCGGGGCGAAGGACGGCGAGGGCGGCGGCTCGGGCCAGAACGCCGAAATGGAGCGCGCCCAACTGACCGAGCTGCTCACGAAATACGGGCCGATTGAATATCTGTGGGTGGACCATGCTGCGGGGACAGGCGGCCTGTCGCACCAGGAGTTGTTGGCGCACTGTAAGAAATTGCAGCCCTCCTGTTTTGTGGGTTTCAATCATGGTGACCAACAGAACACCAGCATCCGCATCGGCGAGCTGGGCAAGCCCGGGCCCTTGAGCGATCTCGCGTCCGCAGGGCCGTATGCGAACAAAGAGGGCAGCAAGAACTATCTGGTGGCCGAGTTCACCTATCCGCTCCAGCCGCGGCGTCCCAAGGGCGCGATGTGGTTCTATTCGCATCCGGATAACGAGGACGCCTGCCTCTTGCCCGAGAAGATCCATTCGGACTATCTGGGCGCGGTCAAGTACGGGAACCTCTTCTCAATCAACGTGGGGCCGGACTATCAAGGCAAACTGCGTGCCATTGATGTCAAGACGCTCTCGGCTGTCGGCACGATGATCGGCCATCCGGCCTGGTACAAGCATCTTCCGCTTAAAGACAACGCGCTTTCTTCCGGGAAGCCCGCGAAAGCGTCGAGCGTCTGGAGTGCGGAGTTCGAGGCAGCCAAAGCGTTCGATGACGCGGCCTACACAACGCGCTGGGCGGCGCAGGGCGTGCCCACCAACGCCTGGCTGGAAGTCGACCTTGAGAAAGACCAGACTGTCGGAAGGTTTGAAATTTATGAAAGTACGGCGGCGAGGACGGAACTGTTCGTCATCGAGGGTCACTCCGGCGACGGCGTGTGGAAAGAGTTTGCGAAAGGCACGACAATCGGCGAAAAGAAGGTGATCGAACTTGCCGTGCCGGTGACCGCTCGTCATGTTCGCCTGAATATTCTGAAGGCGAAAAGCACGCCGACGATCGACGAGTTCCGCGTTTTGTCTCCTGTGGGTAAATAGCTATGAAAAGACAAGCGAAGTTAATGAGCGCCTGTTTGGCGTTCCTGTGTGCTTCGGCGCTCGGCGCATCCGAGTGGCTGACGCCGCCAGCTCCTGGCGCGGCCTACCCCGATGGCGAGGCGGACCGCCAGTGGGCGTTCCTCACGTATGACCTGACGCAGAAGACGCGTTTCGCGGGGTTCGCGCCCGAGACCTACTGTGCCGAGGCCCTGGTGACTGCCGCCGACCGCGACCCGCTCGACATCCTGCTGCGCCGCACGGCCGCGCTGCTGGCCGACGTGGGTAAGCTTCCCGGGTGCCGTACGCTCGACGCAGAGCAGCGCGACCTCGAAGCCCTCCGCACGGAAGCGGCGGCTGTTGAGCCCGCGGCCACGGAGAAGCGCCGCTCGCTGTTTGACCGCCTGCTCCCCGTGCGGCGCCGGATCGCCTTCGCCAACCCCGTGCTCGACTTCAACGAGTTGCTGTTCATCAAGCGCGAGGTGCGCGTCGTGATGGAGCACTGCTGCGACCAGTTCTACGGCCAGGAGCAGCGTTCCGGAGGCGGGCTCTTCGTACTCGCAGAGCCCTTCGGGGCGAAGCCAACATTGCGTGATCTCTTGGCTGACGCGCGCGTCGGCAACGGGCGGATGAAAGACAAGCCTCTCGCTTTCTGTACCCGCGCCATGCAGGGAAAGGGCGGCGGCTCGCTGCTCTCGCCTGCGGTCTCTTACGACGGCAAGACGATCGCCTTCGCTTATGTCGAAGGGATCGGTGTGCGCCGCCATATCCCCCACCTGAACCACGCGCAGGACGGCCACTGGGAGCAGGGCCTCTGCTACCACCTCTTTTCCGTCGGCGCGGACGGCTCGCGGCTCACACAGCTCACGGACGGAACGTTCAACGACATCCAGCCATGCTTCACGCCCGCAGGCCGCCTCGCCTTCATCTCCGAGCGGCGCGGCGGCTATCTGCGCTGCGGACGCTTCTGCCCCGTCTACACGCTGTATGACATGGCCACCGACGGCACGGACATCCGCTGCCTGAGCGTCCACGAAACGAATGAGTGGTCGCCTGCGGTGACGCACGACGGCATGCTGCTGTGGACGCGCTGGGACTATGTGGACCGCCACGGCTGCACCGCGCACCACCCGTGGGTGACCACGCCGGACGGCCGCAATCCGCGTCCGGTCCACGGCAACTACTCGTTCCGCCAAAAGCGTGCCGACCTGGAAATCGACACCCGCCCAATCCCCGGCTCGCACCGCCTCTCAGCCACCGCCGCGCCGCATCACGGGAAGGCGTTCGGCTCGCTGGTCGTGATCGACCCGCGCGTGGCTGACG
>CAZXVN010000079.1:0-1771 GCA_964643945.1 uncultured Lentisphaeraceae bacterium
TCCGTGTCCGCCGAGACCTGGAAAAGCGAGGGCGTGACGTCCTGCGGCGTCCCCATGTCGAACCACACGAACCCGGCCGTCTGTTTGTGGCCCGTGAAGCCGACGGGGATCCGGAACCGCACAGACGACGGGCCAGAGCCGTCGCCCTCTGCAGAGTCACAGTCGCCGCTCCCGCAGCCTCCGCACCCGCCGCAGCCTCCGCCGTCCCACAGCCCTTTGAGGCAGGAGCCCCGGTAAAGGCTCTCAGGCTCCCTGTACACGGTCTTCTCCCAGACCGGATCTGACGCGGCGAGGAACCTCACCTCGACGTCTGCGGCCCTCTCCGCTACCTGCCACTCGTGTTCTGCAGTGACGCCCGTGTTGGTCTGGCCCGCGATCACGACTTTGAAGACGCCTTCGGAAACGCCAGCGCCCAGATCGACGCTGAAGCCGGGCGGGTCCAGGGCCTGGCAGCCTCCGGAGTTGCGCCACGCCGTTCTCAGGCACAGTTCATCGAACGGGTAGCCGTCGGCGCCGTCGTTCCTGCAGTCGCAGGACTCGGTGCCGGTATGGTGGGTGACGGTCGGCGCAAGGAGATACAGCGTGAAGGGCACGGTACCCGCGCCCCCGGGCCTGGATTGGCCTTTGCCCCCGCCGCCTGAAGACGGACCGTTCGTTGACGCCGGAACATAGGGCAGGGCCGCGTTGTATGCGCCAGGCTTGCCTCCCGTGAGCGTGTAATGCCCCGGCTGCCCCGCCACAGCCGTGAACGCCACGCCGTTCGTTCCGAAGGGCGCGGCGATCGCGCTGTACTCCTGCTGAGACATGGAAGCGTTGTGCGGCCGCCCCGCGGTGTCGATGGTGAACCCCGGCCCCACGGGAGCGTAGTCCTGGCCGGAGACGACGGCCAGTGCCGGACCGTTGCCCGTGTCGATGAACGCGGTGTCCGTGTCGAAGGTGACCGCGGGCGACCAGCCCAGCAGGTACAGGGGCAGGGGAGAACGTGCGAGGCCGCTGCCCCGCGTGGTGACGATCTTTACCGTCAACGTCTCGGCGCCACGCCCCACCGGCAGCCTGAGGCTGTCGCCGGCTGAGGACGCGGTCGCCACACCCGACGTTCCCGTGTTGTCGCTCCACTCCAGCCTTACCCCATCCAGCGCCCACGGCGCGGCGGACTCGTGGCTGGCCGATATGAAATACTGCTGCCACTCCCGCACCCGCCCGATGCTGAAGGTCCGCTCCAGCACGGCGGCGTTGTCCGAAGGCGGATCCAGGGCGAAGGCATCCGCGATCTTCCACACCGTCAGGTTGGGCTGCGAAGGCTGCCTGAAGGTCGCCGTGGCCGTATGGTTCGTGACGGAGTTCGTACAGTAAGCCGTGACGGCAAGCGTGTACACCGCCGAGGTGTAATCGCCCGTGACGGAGAGCGAGCAGACGTTGGTCACGCACGACCAGACCGTCTCTTCGCCCAGGCTGACCGAAGCCGCGTAGTTGGTGGCGTCTTCAAGCACTGTCCATGTGAAGATGTGCGAACCCTGCGAGGTCGTCACCGCGCAGGCCGCGAAAGCGGGACTGTTGCCGGCCAGCAGGTCAATCAAATTTCCGAAGCCGTTCCCGTTGGCGTCGTCCCCGGCGCTGTCCGCCTCGTCGGCCGAGCCGAACCAGAAGATTTCCCAGGCGTCGGGCAGGCCGTCGCTGTCGGCGTCGACCGTGTCGGCGGAAAACGGGTTGGGGTCGCTGCCGTCAGGGATGCCGTCGCCGTCCCAGTCGCGTGTCAGCGGGTTCGTGCCGG
>CAZXVN010000080.1:0-5302 GCA_964643945.1 uncultured Lentisphaeraceae bacterium
AGGGCGAGATGAAGGCAGCGGAACAGCACTTCCGTACCGCGTTTTCCGCTGACCCCACCTTGGCGCAAGCGGCCTACAACCTGGGCGTTCTGCTGAACCGCACGGCGGCATCCGAAGAGGGCGTGAACTGGTGCCGCAAAGCCGCCGAGTTGCAGCCGCTGCATCCCGTCTATGTCTACACGCTGGCCTATTACCTCGCCGCCCAAGGACACAAGGACGAAGCGGCCAAGGTGTTGCGGGACGTGCTCCAGCGCGGCGTCACTTCGGATGAAATCACCTTGTTGTTGACGGAACTGCAGAAACCGCTCAGGAGTCCGGTTAATTGACAGCCAGCCTAAGAACGGTCACCGAGTTGCCCGGGAAGGTGTGCTTAAAGCTGTCGGCAGCATAGGTGATCTCGCCCTCAACCGGCGCGACTTTGGTCGGTTCGTCAATGGAGTTCTCGCTCATCGCATTCTTGGATGTCAGCACGATGGCTTTTGCCTTGCCCGCGACTTTCTTTGCGCCGGTCAGTTTGATGTCGGTGACCACATCGCCGGCTGAAGCGTTGACAACCTTCAGGATGACTTCCTTGCCATCGCGAGAGAGCGTTGAGGACACGTGCAGAGGCTTCAACGCCGGCTTCTTCGTTTCCTGGACAAGTTTGCCGTCCAAGTAACATTTGACCCCGGCCCCCTTCACTTCCACCTTGATGTCGTACCAGCGGCCGGTCTCGATACTGCCGTCCACGCCGCTGCTGTCGCCGCTGGGCATCTGGATGACGTGCCGCGTGTTATTCCACCCGCCGATGTTCCACCACGATTTCTCGGTTTCGCCCTGTAGGCCGAAAATCACGAGGAACCCTTCGTCGCCGCTGATCTTGCGGGCCTTGAGCGTGTAGGTGTAAGTGTTCCACTTCGTGTCGCCTGCCACGGCGCGGAAATCGCTGCCGCCGGCGCTCTGCCTCAGCGCGCCGTCCTGAGCTTTCCAGTCGCCGCCGTGGAAGGTCCAGCCCTTCGTCCCTTCGGCAAAATCGCACGCGAGCAGGGTCTCGCTGCCACGGGTGACCTTGATGTCTTTGTATTCGGCTTGCGTGTTCCACGTGCCGACCCCGACCATTCCGGCAATCTCTTCTTCCGTGGCGGTGGAGCTGACCTCCGCAGGCAAGACCACCGCGCCGCGGTTCTCGGCGAACATCTTCTGCACGTAATAGGACGGAATGCCGTAAACCCTCGAGCTGTCGAAATTGATCAGGTCGGGGTTCCAGCGCTTGTGGCTGATGTTCACGAACAGCGGCGCATACGACGCGAGGATCACGACATCGGAGTTGCGCTCCAGACCCGTCATGAAGGCGGCCTCGCCGACGGCGCCGCGCAGGCTGCCCTGGCCGGTGCCCTGCGTCACCGCGTACTCGCCCACGAAAACCTTGAACGTCGTGCGGTCATAGCCGTCGTACTTGTGCGAGCTGTTGATGAAGAATTCCGGGTTGCTGTAATAATGCTCGTCGACGATTTCGAGCTCCCTGTTGGCGGGCATGCCGCCCCAGACGTTGGCGATGAGCTGCAGGTCCGGATACTTGGCCTTGACGGCATCGTGAATCAGCGCATAGCGTTCGTGGTAGGCGGGCCCGCCGTTCTCGTTGCCGATCTCCAGATACTTCATGTTGAACGGGGCCGGGTGACCGGCCTTGGCGCGCACCGAACCCCAGGTGCTGGAGGCCGGCCCGTTGGCGTACTCGATGGCGTCGAGCGCATCCTGCACGTATTCCTGCATCTGCGCCATCGGCACGTTTTCCCGGTGGGACATGCCGACGTTGATGCAGAACATCGGCTCCGCGCCTAGGTCTTCGCACAACTGGAGGTACTCATGATAGCCGATGCCGTGCGTGGCCTTGTAGCCCCAGATGTTGTTCTGCGTGCGCCGTTCGGCGATATCGCCAAGGGTCTGCTTCCAGCGGTAGGCCTCCTTCATGGTGTCGCCCTCGACCCAGCAGCCGCCCGGGAAGCGCACGAAAGCGGGCTTGAGCGCGAGCAGCATCTCAAACAGGTCGGGGCGGAACCCGTGCCCTTTCCACGTTTTCGCAGGGAACAGCGAAACGACATCCAGCCAGAAGGTGCTGGGGCTTCCCGCGCTGATCACCAGGCGCGCCTGGGGGTCGGTCGCGTTGGCCTTGAGCGAAGCCGTGTGCTTCTTCCATTCCGGTGTCAGCCCATTGATAAACGCCTTCGCATACACCGTGCCGTTCGATCCTTCGAGGGAGACGGTCAGCGGCCCGCCAAAGCTGGCGGCGGCCCGCGCATAAAGGGAAAGCACGTAGGTGTCGCTCTGGACGAGGGACATGCCAAAATAGCCGTCGTTGACAACTCCCGCGCCGCCGGCGCCCGTGACCGTAACCTTGAGGGAACGGGGGTTCTTCGCGCTCACGGGATTCTCGCTGTCGACGGCGATCTCGGCCTTGGCCGCAAAGCCTGCCTTGACCGACCAGTTGTCCGGCTTGTCCGCGTCCTCGAAGGAGCGGTTGCGGACAAGCTCGGCGTAAAGCCCGCCGTCGGCCGAGAGGTTGATGTCCTCGAAGAAAACGCCCCAAAGCGTAGGACTCACTTTAATCCCGGGCTTGTCCACGCTGACGGTGATTGAGTTTTCAGCCGCCATAACACTGGCGCCGAACATAACGGCTGCACCTAAACACAAGAACGCTTGTTTCATGCAATATGCTCCCTTTCCGTTCGATTACGCGAACGGGTTCTCGCCGGGATAGCGCACGCCCTCGGGCAACGGCGTGTTGACGTCCTCGACGCCCAACAGCTTGACCGCCTCGAAAAGCACCTTGCCCGCCTTGGCGAACCCGAAACCGCCGTGGTGCGGGAAGCGCTTGCCGATCAGCACATGCCGGTAGAACCGCGCGAAGTCGCGGATGCCCACCACACTGATGCCGCCGAACGAACACGGATTCACATCAATCATATCGCCCTCGGCGATGTAGCTGACCAGTTCGCTGTCGGAGTTGGACTGAATGCGGAACATCGTGGTCGGCCCGGGCTTGAGCTGACCTTCCAGCGTGCCGCGCGTGATGTCCGGCTCCTTGCCGCCTTCCATCAGCCGATGCATAATGACCTGATATTTCAGAGCGCAGTTTTTCATGCAGGAGCTGCATGTGTTGCCGCAATGGAAGCCCATGAACAGATCCTTGGCTGGCACGCCCTTGAGATCCGCGCCCTTGAGAATATCCGCGGGCACCGAGTTGTTGATGTCCAGCAGCGTCGCGGGCACACCCGTGGCACACTGCAACATGTACTCGGAGATCGCGCCGTAGAGATCGACTTCGCAGGCGACCGGAATGCCGCGGCCGGCGAGCCGGCTGTTGATAAAGCACGGCACGAAACCGAACTCGCTCTCAAACGCAGGCCAGCACTTGTTAGCGAACACGCCGTACGCCGAAGCGCCGAGGTTGTTCTCGTAGAACTTCATCAGCGCCAGTTCGTACTGCGCGAGACGCGGCAGCAGCTCCGGCCACTGACACCCGCCCTTGAGTTCCTTGGCCATGTCCGCCGCAATCGCCTTGATGCCAGCCTTGTCTTTCGCGGCTTTCTTGAACTCGACGAGCAGATCCAGCTCGGAGTTCTCCATCACCGTCGCCCCGAGATCGAAGATCGGCTGGACCGGCGCGTTGCAGGCCATGAAATCGTGCGGACGCGGCCCGAAGCCGAAAACCTTGAGGTTGGTCACGCCGACCACCACCCGCGCGATCGCAGCAAACTCGCCGATCTTCTGTGCGAGATCCTTCGGCAGTCCCACCGGATATTGCGGGATATAGACGTCGAGGCGGCGCAGCCCGATGTTATACGAGCAGTTCAGCAGACCGCACAACGCGTCGCCGCGATCACTGGCCAGCACCGCCTTGTTCTCCTCCGCCGCGGCACAGGCCATGACCGGCCCGGGAAACTCCTGAATAAAAAGCGTGGTCGGCCCTTCTGGCCCGAAGTTGCCCAGATACGCCACCGCCGCGTTGCAACCTTGGTCGATCAGGTCATCGCAGGCCTCGACGGCTTGTTTCTCGTTTTCAATGATCACCGGGCAGGCCACGGCGTTGACGCCCTGCTTGTTCAGTTCGGCCATCAGTGCGGCCAAGCGTTTCTGCGTCAGCGTGGCGGGAAAACAGTCCCGCGACACGCCGACGACGCCGATCTTGATCTCCGGCATATTCTGCATACTCATTGCTCACTCTCCTTTGAATATCCAACAACCCTTCAACATTGGACATTCCTTGTTGGTTATTGGATATTCTTTTGTCCGTAATACGCGCCTGGCCCGTGCTTGCGCCCGTAATGCTTATCCAAGATAAAACCGGGCAGCGGCGCGACGTCCGGGCGCAGGGCGAAGGTCGTTGCCGCCATCTGCGCCATCGCCTCGAGTGCCACCGCGTTCGCAACCGCCTGATGCGGATCAGTGCCCCACGTGAACGGTCCGTGCCCAGCCGCCAACACGCCCGGTATCGCAGCGGGATCCAAGGTGTTGAAGCGTTCGACAATCAGGCCGCCAATGTTGTGCTCGTAGCGGTCGCGGACCTCCGCCTCGGTCGGCAGCCGCGCGACGGGGACGGCGCCGTGAAAATGATCCGCATGGGTGGTGCCGAGGCAGGGGATTTCGCGTCCCGCCTGAGCGAAGGCCGTCGCGTAGGCGCTGTGGGTGTGGACCACGCCGCCGATGTTCAGGAACGCCTGATACAAACGCACGTGCGTCGGCGTGTCCGACGAGGGCGCGTAGTCACCCTCCACCACCCGCCCCTCCAAATCCGTGATCACTAAATTTTCCGGCGTGAGCCGGTCATACGCCACGCCGCTGGGCTTGATCACCATCAGGCCACGCGCACGGTCGATGCCGCTCACGTTGCCCCACGTCAGCGTGACCAACCCCTGCCGAACCAGTTCCAGATTCGCCGCACAGACGGCCTTTTTGAGTGCTTCGAGCATATCGCTTCCTCGATTGAATCGACTCAATCGCACCATTCGATTCAATCGATGCTGCGCCTCCGGAACTACCTCTGCCGCTCCCGGATGGCGATCAGATCCTTCATCACGTTGGCCATCTTGCCGCCCCACGCCGCCGTACCGAAACCGTCGTGCAGCTGCCGATACAGCGCGAACAGCTCGCGAAAGACCGCGTCGCTCTCGGGGATCGGCTGATACACCCGCGCACGGATCCGACACAATTTGGCCTGCGCAAACTCCACACCCGCAAACACGCCGGCCGGCACCGCTCCGAACAGCGCCGCGCACAGCGCGCACGTCTGGTCCGAGGCCGATACCGTCATCGGCAGATTGAG
>CAZXVN010000081.1:0-11157 GCA_964643945.1 uncultured Lentisphaeraceae bacterium
CACCGTACTCGGCACCAATGCCCTGACCCTCGCCGGCGAGAACTACGAGACCAGCCTGACGAACAGCACCCTGGCGATCGGCGTCCACAGCATTACCGTCACCTACTTAGGGGACAGCGCCAACCAGCCCAGCTCCTCGGATCAGCTCTCCCAAACGGTGCTGGACAACCGCGCTGAAACCGCCACCGCGCTGGCGCTTAGCGCCGGTACAAATCCATCCGATCTGGACACGTCCGTGACCTTCACCGCCACGGTCAGCGGGAGCACACCGACAGGGGTGGTTCAATTCTATGATGGTGCCACTCTGTTAGGAGACCAACCTCTGGCCGATGCGGGGGGCGGGGTCTATCAGGCCGGCCTGACGAACAGCACCCTGGCGATCGGCCTCCACAGCCTTACCGCACACTATGTCGGCGACAGCGGCAATAAACCCAGCACCTCCGACCCACTCTCCCATATGGTCACCGGCCCGCTGATGCTTTTCGGGACGCCCGGACCCTGGGGCAACACGCGAACCGATGGCGGCTTAGTCGCCGGCACGGCATTCAACGCGAACACGGCAGGCACCGCAAAGATCAACCGGGTCGGGTTCTGGGACGAGGGGGGGGACGGACTTGCTAGTGCCCACGTGGTGGGCCTGTTTGAGCGCGATCTCGAGAACCCAAACTATAATTGGAAACTGCTCGCCAAGGCCACAGTGCCTGCCGGTACTGCCGTCCCGCTAATAGGCGGCTACCGCTGGGTGAACCTCGAAACCACGATCACACTCACGAGCACGGCAGCAGGAGACACGTACGGCAGATATGCGGTCCTGGCGGAAACAGGAACCGACGCGTGGTACGGATCGTCCGCCAGCACGGTCTACTCGTCCGTGGACGCCTCGATCGCCGCGTCGCTTGCCCCGCTTGGATCGTGGTGGAGCGGCACCATCGGGGCCGTTGGCACGAGTCAGGGATTTATTGGCAACAACAACACGTTCGGCGCCGGGAATATCGGGTACGTCGCCCCGCCACCGCGAGGCACCCTTATCCTGTTGTATTGATCTGCCAGGCGAAAGGGGCGGGCAGAGAAGGAGTAAGCGAAACAGTGAAGCGCCTGTTGTTGGCAATGGCCGCCTTGGCCTTGATCAAAGGTGAAGTCCTTGAAGCGGGAATATTCTCCCGGAGGCCGGAAGCCCGGTTGGAGCAACCGCCGGAGGCGAAAGCGGCGGGCGCAGTGCAGTGGATGTCGCCGGAGGGCGTTGTGTGGGTCAACCCGCCCGTGTTGACCATCGGACAACGAACAATTCCGGCTGCCATTCAGTCCCAGTCGGTTTCGAGGCGTCACGCGACCTTGCGTTATCAGGTCGGCGCATCGGAAGGGGAGGCTCCGCTGGACTACACGGTGGACTTGACGGTCAGCAATGCCGTTGGCGGAGCATTGCTGCTCTGTCGCACCGTGCTTCATGCGCAGGCGCCGCCGAAGCAGGATGTGCGGGTGGCGCAGACATTCGAGGTGCGGGGACGGCACGCGACGGCGCTGATTGCCGAGCAGTGCCGTGCCAACCCCGGCACGCGTGACGAGATCCGCACGGAAGGGATGCGCGCATGGCGGGTCTCGCCCGGCGCACCAGGCGCGGCCTATTTCGAGATGGGCAGAGGCTCGACTGACCGTCAGGGCGTGATTGTTTCCATGCCTGTCGCGGGATTGGCCCTCGGCAAGGGCAATGGGGCTGGGACGCCCATGCTGGTCCTGGCCACGGATCCCTACAGCGGTGTTCAGTTTCAAGCCACCAACGTGGCAGCCGGAGAGGTCAAGTCCGCCCGGATCTCCGCCCTTTCCCGCTACCACGGCGCGAAGGTGCCGCTTCGCGACGAGACAAGGACCGTCGCGCTGCAATTCAACGCGGACGGGGCGGACGGCATGTTCCGGACGTTCTACGCCACGATACCGGAGATCGAGCCGGGCGCCGCCTGGATTCACGGCGTGGCCTTGAACTACTACGATTATTACAGCGACAGCGGAAAGGGATGGTACCGGAATATCGAAAAACTCGCGCAGATCGTTCCTCTGGAGCATCGCGGAAAGATCCCAGGGGGGATTACCCTTACGGCCTGGATATCGGAGTGAGCGAAGGATACGGGGGCCCCGGCGGCCCGTCGGTGATGCCGGCGAATCTGCTGGATGAGACGATGCAACGTTTCCAGCGCCGTGTGCAAGAGGGGCCGCCGACGCCCCAAATCAAGACCATCATGGATCCTGAGGGATTGTTGAAAGTGGAAGACGCGGATCTGGGCGGCGGGCAGGATGCGGCCTACGCCGGCACGGGCGGCAACAGGGCGCTGCGCATGTCCTTCGGGACGAGTGCCACCACAGCTCAGCCGTCCCGATTCACACTGGTCAGCGGTTCTCCTGCCACCATCGGGGCATACACGGTTTCGTTCGACGGGGACGTAAACTGGTGGGATCTCGGGGGAATGGCCGGCATCAACGGCATGCTTTACAACAACGCGCAACACACGATCACCCTCAATATCGCCGGATTGAGCCCGGGGGCCTACAGTGTGACGGCTTGGGCCTATCAGGGAGGTGTTCCCGTGCGGAGTGACATCACCCCCGGAACGGGCACTGCCGGACCCACCTTGACCGTCGCTAACGACGGCGGCGCCTATACCTTCAACAGTCCTCAAGTTCAGAATACCGGTGTCTTTACGGTCAGCGGCAGCACCCTGCAGCTCGTCGTTTCCGGATGGGCGGGTAAAGCCGGTGAAAACGGCCCGCGAATCGACAGTATGAGCGTCGCCAACAGTCCGCAAAAGGGGCATGCTGATTTCGTGGCGGTTCGCGTATCGCGGGAGGAGTGACGCCGCAAAAGACAATCAAGCAGGGAGGTTCGCATGAAAAAATGGCAGGTCTTAACGTTTAGTTCTATCGCTTCTGTCTCTTTACTCGACGCAGCGTTGCCGCCTGGGCGTCCGGCTGAGTTCAAACCCTTCACGTATGAATTCACGACGGAGCAGTTGATGGAGAGGTATTCCGCCGAACACATGAAGCGTGCGGAAGCGGAATTTCAGGAGATCGCCAAGGTCAACGAAAAGGGGAAGTGGAAGCCGACATGGGAATCGCTCGACCTGCATGAGGCGCCGGAGTGGCACCTGGATGCCAAGCTCGGGATCATGCTCAACTGGGGGCTCCATTCCGTTCCCGCGTGGGATTCGAAGAAGGAAAAGGGTGCCATGTATCCAGACGCGTACGGCAACCAGATGTATCATGACCAGAAGGTCAGGGAGTATCACGTGAAGCACTGGGGCGCGGATTTCGAGTGGGACGACTTCTTCCCGCTTTTCAGGGCCGAAAAGTACGACCCGGACGCGCTGGTCGCGCTATGGAAGGATACGGGGGCAAAGTACCTCATCACGATGTCCAAGCATCACGACGGCATCGCCTGGTGGAAGTCGGAATGGACGAGGCGCAACTTCGTCGAGATGGGGCCGAAAAAGGATCTGTTCACGCCGCTGATGAAGGCTGCCAGGAAAGGGGAGTTCAAGGTGGTGATGTACTTCTGTCTGAACGAGTACGCCACGGCGGTGTTCGGCGACGACGGCAAGCCCTGCGTCCGCGACTGGACCTGGCCGGTGGGCGCTCCCAAGTTTCTTCCCCTTGACGGTTCCAACCGCAGGCGGATTTCCGGCGCCGTCCCGGTCAGGAATTGTTTCCGGCAGTACACGACGCCGCTGATCAAAGAGGCGATCGACCGTTTCGATCCCGACGGGCTCTGGTTTGACGGCGAGTGGACCGACCCCGCCGAGTCGCTGGATACGCGCGAACTGGCAGCCTATTTCTATAATAAGGCGGCAGGCCGCAAGGAAGTGACCGTCAACGACCGTCTGGGAAAGGGGACTCGCGATCACCACGGCGACTATTACTGCAGCGAGTACAATACGACCCAGTCGTACACGCATCCGTGGGAGGAGAACCAGGGCATCGCGCAGTCCTTCGCCTATAACTGGCAGGACGACGACGAACGGCTCGGCCCGCCGGAAATCTTGATCCATAGATTCATTGATATTGTCAGCAGGAACGGCAACCTCGTTATCATCGGCGGACCTGATGCCTCCGGAGTCTATCCTGAAAACGTGATACGCCGGTTCAAGGCTCTCGGCGCCTGGCTCAAGGTCAACGGCGAAGCCATCTATGCCACGCGCATTCTGCCGCCGTACCAGGAAGGAACTGTATGTTACACGCGCAGTAAGGACGGCAAGTTCGCCTACGCCATCTGCAAGAAGTGGCCGGGAAAGAGCCTGACGCTGAAAGGCGTGCGCGCCATCGAAGGTTCAAGGATCATAATGTTAGGTGCCAAGGAACCGCTGTTGTGGCAGCAAGACGCAAACGGACTGATTATCGCAATCCCTGATTCTCTCCAGGATGGCAAGGTTCGCCCCTGCGAGCACGCCTGGGCTGTACGGATACAGATAAATAAGTGAAAGGCTCATAAAAAATGGAACGAAGTATGATTGTTTTAGGTATTTGGAGCTTGGTTCATTGCAGTGTTCTTGGAATGGGATCTTTTTGTCCGACGGCAACAGGCCGCCTGGAACAGTCGTCCGGGAGCGGGTCGCCGGGCGCCTTGAAATGGCAAGCTCCCCTGGGCACTGTTGTGGTCAACCAGCCGGAACTGACCGTGGGCCAGCAGGTTCTGGGGGTAACCGTAAAGTCCCGGTCGATAAAAAGGAGCCAGGCGACATTTCTCTATCAGGTCAATATCACTGAGTGCGGGGTTGTGGATTATACGGTCAACATATCCGCCGTTTCCGGGCCAGGCGGACCGTTGTTGCTTTGTCGCACGGCCCTGAGCGCGGCCCAGCCTTTGAAACAGGACCTGCGGGTAAGTCAGTCTTTCGAGCTGGCGGGCCGACGAGCAGCGGCTCTGGTCACCGAGCAGTGCCGTGCCAATGTTGATGAGGCAGGCAAGACGATCTTCACGCAGGGCATGCGCACCTGGCGGATTGGAACGGATGAACCTGCTTCCGCCCATTTCGATCTCGGGATTGAATCCACGGATCTGAAAGGGCCTGTCATTTCCATGCCGCTTGTGGCCCTGGCATTTCGCGGGGAAAATGGGTCCGCACTGCGTTTGCTTTCCATAGCCACCGATCCCTACTGTGGCGCCCAATTCTACGCGAGTCAGTCAGCCGGTACTGGGCCTGGCGGAGACGCCAGGGTGGCCGTTGTTACCCGATACAAAGGCAGCCTGGTGCCGATCCGAAGCGAGGCCAGGACCCTCGCCCTTCAATTTAGCGAGGAAGGTGCAGACGGTATGTTTCGCGCGTTCTACGCCACGATCCCAGAGATCAAGCCTGGAGCAGACTGGATTCACGGTGTGGCCATGAACTACTATGACTATTTCAGCGATGGCGGCAAGGGATGGTATCGTGACATCGAGAAACTCGCCCAAGTTGTTCCGAAGGAGTATCGGGGGAAGGTCGTCTGCTGCCTGCACGGCTGGTATGACGGCATCGGAAAGTACTGCTTCGATCCCAAGACCGGAAAGATGGCCGACGAGTGGAAGGTGTTCGGGCAACATCCCAACAGCAAGGCGGAAATGTACCGGCGCATCGCGTTTGCCAAAGAGCGCGGGTTTCGCGTGATCCTTTATTTCGCCGATGGAACGAATTCCCCCAAGGAATCAGAATTCCACAAGGGGATGATTTTTATGGACCAGAACCGTCAAACGCGCGGGGGGTGGCTCGGGCCTGATTTCGGCGGCGGCCCATATCTTGATGCCGCCAACCCTGCTTTTCGTGCCTGGTACCGGGCTTACCTGGAGGCGCTTCTCAAGGAATACGGTCGTGAGATTGACGGCCTGGTGTACGATGAAACGAATTACATGCGCGTGGGCGATGTTTCATTCGGCGGGCCTGAACCGGCTTATGCCGACCGTTCGATGATGACACTTGTCAGCGAACTGGCGCAGGTCGTGCAGGAGTGGAGGAAAGTCAATCCCGGCCTGGTGTTCCTGGAAGGGTCGCATTATTACTATGGCCTCGTGGCGCACGGGTCTTATACCGACTGGCCGGGACTGCCGCTGGCGATCAACTACCGCAACGCTTCCTGGCAATGCCTGTGGGACGATCCCGGCGTGCGGAATGTACACTGCCGTTCCCGCACCGATCCCAATGTTGACTATCCCTACGGCCTGGATATCGGGCTGACCGACGGGTGGGGAAAGAATCGTGGCGGTCCTGCGAAGATGCCGCGGGAGATTCTTGATGAAGTCATTCAACGGTTCATGCAGCGTGTAAAGGAAGGGCCCCAGCAACCGAAAATCAAAACCATCACCGATCCTGACAGGCTTTTGTGAACGGGCGTGAGGAAAGCCGCTTTGAGAATCAAGTGGGGGCGAGAATCAGTCATGATGTTGCGATACTTATCAATAGTGTTGTTCAGCGGCCTCTCGGTGGCAGGACAAATCGCATTTTCTTCCGATGCCGAGGATGCGATCCTGGCCAGAACCTTGTCTGCAAGGTATGGCTGAATGGCAAACAGGTAGGACAGGTCTACGGCAAAGCCGGTGGATTTGCCCGCGCGCTGAATGCCGGCCAGGTGAAGCTTCCGCTGGTTCCCGGTACGAACTATCTGCTGATAAAGGTTGTTGCCCATCATGACCGCCGCGGTTTTTCAAGGACACGAACGACCCTGATTACCAGGACATGCTCAAGGCTCTTCAGCAGGGCTCGGAAATTCTCAAGGCCTCCCCGATAGACATGCTGCCGTGACCTGTTCCGGCCAGGCCGGCGGCATAATGGCAATCAAAGGAACAACAACCGAAAAATGAAAACAGACATTCGAGAATCATTCTTTGCCCGCCATCTGCAACTCGTTCGCACCGGTGCCAGCGCTTTGCTGGCGGCAGGGTTCGGCCCGTTGCTTGAGCCGGCCCTGGCCCAGGCCTCGCCCGGCGTGATGATCGGGTCAACGTGGCTCAGGAAAAGGCACCGGTTCCTGCGGCTCTGTATGGCATCTTCATGGAGGAGTTAAGCCACGCCTTCGACGGCGGCATCTATGCGGAATTGATCCAGAACCGCAGTTTTGAGGAAGGGGTTCTGCCACCGGGCATGAAGCTGATGAAGAAGGACGACGGCAGCCTGAAGATGGAGCTGGAGAAATTGCCGCCGGGTGTCTCCAAGGACAAATGGGACATGCCGTGGCCGTGGAACATGGGCTGCGGATCGAATGAATAGAACCTGCAAAGAAACGGGGAGGATGATGAGACACATGAAGTGGGCATGCATGCTGACGCTGGTCGTGGTGGCTTTTATGGCGACGG
The DNA here is from genome assembly GCA_964643945.1 of uncultured Lentisphaeraceae bacterium. Lineage (GTDB taxonomy): Bacteria > Verrucomicrobiota > Kiritimatiellia > RFP12 > UBA1067 > JAHFSX01. The sequence continues at coordinate 7,307 of CAZXVN010000081.1, forward strand.
GTCTATCGGCGGTTGCGGCGGAGGTTGTTCGGCCTACCGGCCTGATGTGCGAACTGATGGAGATGCCGACACTCTCCCGAACAGTTCCCTTGGACTTGGTTGCGGCCAGGCGCAAGGTGACCGAATGGAAAGCACCGCATCTGTTGAAGGACACGGGACGCGACATTGTCGATTGGCCTCCCGGCGAACGCGACGGTTTCGACTTCAAGCCAGTCAATACCGTCGTCAACGCGTTCTACTATCTCAACTGTCGCCAGATGTCGGACATGGCGGCGGCCATCGGCAAGGCCGACGAGGCTGAGCGATACCGCCGGCAGGCGGATTGTGTACGGGAAGCCTTCAGCCAGTTGTTGTTCGACCCCAAAACGAGCGTGTATGTGGACGGCTTGTCGGCTAGCCACAGTTTACGGCGAGATTTAGTATGAGCAATCGACCATTTCGATTTTGTGCGTTCCGCTTACTCTTTGCGGTCAGCCTCGTGATGAGGACGGCCTCTTTCGCTGCGGACGTGCCCACTTACCCGATCCTGATCGGCGCCGACTGCCGGGGAACCTTCTTCCAGAAGCAGAAGCGCGACTTCTGGAAGGAAGACGCCTGGTACCGGTCGCTGGACGAATTCGGCATCCGTTATGTCGACGTCCACCTCTATGGCATTGAGCGCTTCAAAACGGACAGAGCGGCCGGGTGCGCCGGGATGATTCTCGACATCGATCATAACATGCGACGCCACGGCAAGGTCTATACGCTCAACGTTGAGCTTTCAAATTTCAGGCAGAGCGTTGAAATAACCCCCGGCGTCAACGAATTCGAGCAGCCCGACGGCAGCCATCGCTGGGACCTGCGCATGGAGTGGCTGAGGCCGCTGCTGCCGCCGGCGCAGACCAACCGGGCATTACTGGGCATCAGCTACGACGAGTGCGAGCACATGTTGCTTGCGAACAACATGACGGCCGGGCCGGATAGCGGCTTCGACGCCCCGTGGCTCGCGAACACCCAAGGCATGGGTCTGGAGACCGCTTACGACCGGCTGGTTGCCGCGGCGGCCGATTTGCGTACCCGGCATTACGAAGGAAACGTCAGCCTGCGCACCGAGCAGGTCTGGCCCGACCTGTTCCACCTGTTCGCCCGCGCAGGCTGGACCATCACCCCCAAGGCGCTCAAGGAAAACTTCACGCCTGTCGTGCTCTCGATCGCGATGGGGGCGGCCCTGCAGTATTCCGACCGCACCCGTTTCCAGGTATCGCCCGACCTGTGGGGGAGAACCAAGTATCCCGGACACTCCGCGCAGTCGCTCAGGTCGGCGCTGCTGATGGCATACTGGGTTGGCGCGGAAACGGTGTACGTGGAGGGCTTCGACTACAACCCCTCTAAGCCGGGCATGCGGCACCATCCGGATGCCGTCGCCTGCGAGTCGCTGGTGCGCTGGATTGATGACACGCATTACGAGCCGACGGCTTACGGCCGGGTGTTCAAGGACTTCGTAGAATACACATCCGTGAATCCGCGCCCGATCACCTGGCGTGACTACCGGCCGCGGGTGGCCATTGTCCGCCTGCCTGACGGGGCCTGGGGGCAATACGTGTATGGCGCCAACGAACAGCGCCCGTGGCGCAACCGCCTGCTGGGCAGCCGCGATTGTCCGGTCGACGCTCCGGCGCGAGAGTGGCTCCAGGTCTGGCCGGTCCTGACACACGGAGCCGTGCGCCCGGGGGCCATCTCGTATAACAATGACCGAGTATATCCCGAAGGGATCGGCGAGTTCTTCGTGCCGCTGGACAGCGTGGCCGTCTTCGACCACACGGTCACGGGGCCGGTGCTCGACCCGGTCGAGTGCTTCGTGGTGTGCGGGCACGCGCTCTCGCCCGAAACGTTTGCCGCCCTCCGCGCGCGGGCTGCCAAGGGGGCGACGGTCCTCATCGCCGGACGTCTCTACGACAGGTATGCCGTACGGGACAAGTTCCCGCCGGGCGACTGGCTGGTGGTCGACGACTTCGCAAGTCCGGCCGTGGCCGCCAAGCTGCAGCCTTTCCTCGGGTCACCCGATGTGGCACGGTTCCGGTTTGCTCGCCACACGGTGGAATTTAAGCGGGACGGAACGCCCGACCGCATCGAGGTCAAGGTGACCCCGAGTTTGGGCGCCAAGGCAAGCGTAACTGACTGATGCGGGCGGAGCCAGCAACCCTCACCCGCTCCGTCTCCCAGAGGGCGAGGGCTGGGGAAAACAACTCTTTTTAAACTGGCCCACGAATGCACGCGAATAGGCGCGAATTAAGAAGTTCTGATTCAGTTGCGTTGATTCGCGTCAATTCGCGGGCAGAAAGCGTCTTTGCAAACAACTTGTTTTTTAGTGGCGGTGTTGGTTTGTAAGGCACTAATCGTATTTTTAATCGTAATCCGCTTGAAGTTTCAGAGAGGCGCAAAAAAGTTTTAGCTTCTCCTAAAAAAAGATGAAAGATTTTGCGCTGCAGTGCCCAATATATTTAATAAGGCATTACCATTTGACGGCAGTGGTTCTTCATTAGAGTTGAAAAAACGCCTTGCGGCGACATGACCAACGGGAGAAATCCATCGGAACCCCGTTCGCAGTAACCGTCAGGGCATAATCGGAACAAGGAGATCCTGAATGAACACGAGACGGGTTGAGCAGGTTATACGCAAGGCGGGCGCGGCTATTTTTGGTTTGACCGCGTTGGGGCTCTGGCTGATGCCGCAGGAAATACGGGCGGAGAGCCTGACCTACACGGGTGCAACCGACGGGAACTGGGATTTCGCCACGACTAATTTCAACGACACAAGCGACGCGCCGAAGCCCTTTGTTGACGGCGATGCTGTGACTTTCGACGACACGGCCAGCGGACCCACGAACGTCGTGCTGACCACGACGCTGGCGCCGTCCTCCTTGACGGTGAACAACAGCACCAAAGACTACCTCTTCGACGGTCCCGGCAAGCTCACCGGCACGATGTCTCTGACCAAGTCCGGCACCGGGATGCTCACGCTGAGCAACTCGGTTGCCAACGACTTCACGGGCGGCATGACTCTCAACGGCGGCATCCTGAAATGGGGCGTGGCCAATACAGGGCTGACAGGCGCGAACGTGTTCAACGGCGGCACGCTGGACATCGGCGGGTTTGCCCAGACCAACGGCCCGCTCAGCGGCAACTCGGGCACGATCACGAACTCCGGCGAGGCGGCCAAGACGCTGACCGTCAGTGCGACCAGCGGGAGCTATACCTACGGCGGCACGCTGATCGGCTCGACCCTTTCACTTGCGCAGCGGGGTGTCTATACCCAGGTGCTCTCCAGTGTCGGCAATTCGTTCAACACGTTGATGCCCGGCAACGGGGCTGGCGGCGGTTTATTCGTTATGGACAATTCGGTGGTCGCCAACCCGACCCTTTCGCTTTCCGGCGGGATCAACAATTTCAGAAGCGATAATGCCAACACGTCGCCAGCGCGGTTGATGATGACCGCCGGCACGTTAACGCTGGGCAGCGATTTCAACTTATCGTACACCGACGGTTACAGCATTTCCACCATCACCAACGGGACGGTCAACCACACAGCCGGCCAGGTTCTGGTAGGTTACAACGGCGGGCGGGGGATCTTCAACCTAGGGGGCACGGCCACGTATAACGGAAGCGGACGCGGATTCACCATGTCCTCAACCTACAGATGCAACTCGTACGCAAACTTTTATGGCGACGCAACGGGAACCTTTTGGGATATTAAAATCGGAAGTGACAACAGTTCAGCCTCCTCTGTTTCGTCAGCAATCATGTCGATCAGCGAGCGTGCGACAGTGACCGGTTCACAAATGGAGGTGGGCGACAGTTGCAGTAACAATAGTA
>CAZXVN010000082.1:0-2101 GCA_964643945.1 uncultured Lentisphaeraceae bacterium
CGAACGCCGCAGAAACTGAGGCGCGCCGCGATTCAGTCCACGTACAAATCTGGGGGCGGAGCTAAGGGTTTCACCCGTGCGCTGGGCGTTTCTTTGACGTCCGTTCCCGTCATCTTGAACAGCACATGGATGCCGACGGCCATCATCACCAGCACGACCACCCCCACACCACCCACGATCACAAGTTGTTTGTGTGGCAACCGGCAGGGCAGCTTGCGCTCAACCCCCTCCTTAAGCTTGGTCACGCCGGCCACGAACGTCTGGATCCGCGCCCGCCGCCGCACGCGGGACGCTTCGTCCTGAACCGCAGGTTCAGGCGCCGCCTCCATCCGTCCGCCGATCTTGAAAATCGGCAGTCGCGGCTTGCGTGCCGCAGGGGGTTCGTCCGACGCCTGCTCTGCTTCATCGCCCGAGACATCCGCATACGATTTGCGCGGGTGCGGCTGGGGACGGAACAGATCCGGCTCGTCCGACTCCGCAGCCTCCTCCGCCTCAGGCTCCACAACCATCCCGCCACTGCTTTTCAGTCCTTGCACGGGCGAAGACGGCTCAGGTTTTTCAGACGCACGCTCAACCGCTGAGGCTCGGGCAGGCTCAGGCACAGTGACGGCCGGCTGCTCACAGGTGAACGCGAGTTGCGGCTCCTCCTTCTCACGCTCGACGGATTGCGGCATGCTCAACGGACGCACGACGGGACGCGGTTGCACGGTCTGCCGCTGCGACAAAGGTGCGGGGCCGGTTACCGTGCGTGTCACCGGCGCCGACTCCAGCGCGGGCTCGGTTTGCGCGTCCACCTTTTTGGTGCGCACGGCAGGCACCCGCGACCCTGTATAAAGATCCATGAACTCGCGCACCAACGGCTCGGGGTCAAGTTCCAGCAATTCGGCATACAGTTTGATAAACCCGCGCCCATAGATCAGTGCCGCCACACGCCTGAAATCCTCGCGCTCCAGATCTTCCACAATCTGAACCAGCAGGTGCGTGCTTTCAGCCACGTCAGAAGGTGTCAGCCCTCGCTGCACACGTGCGTTCTTCAGTATCTCTCCAAGTGCCATCGCTCACCCCACATTTCCGCTACACCGTAGCCTGTTCTCCAGATTCTTCATCCGCCAAACCCTGTGCGTCCTCCGCGCCACTGCCGACACGCCCTGAATGGTCCGGTATTTCATGGTCCAAATCAACCAGAATGTCGCGTGTGCCGGAGCCGACCTGTTGACCGACAATCCCGCGCTCTTCAAGCAAGTCCATCAGCCGCGCCGCACGCGTGTACCCGATGCGCAACCGCCGTTGCAACATCGTCGTAGAGGCGCGTCGCGTCAGGCGGATGACTTCCAAGGCTTTCGGCAACAACACATCGTCAACGTCGTCTTCCGCCTCTTCGTCCTCTCCCGCTTCCGCCGCGTCATCCTCGCTCATCGCGACGTCGGGGTCGCTCTCCTTAATTTTGTCCAGCCGGCCGATCAGTGCCTGATCATAGCAGGGCCGGCAGTGCTCCTTGACAAATTCCACAATCCGTGCGATCTCCTCGTCATCGACCCACGCGCCCTGTGCACGCATCAGTTGTGACCCCTCTTTCAGGAACAGCAGGTCGCCTTTGCCGATCAGCTCTTCCGCGCCGGGGTTGTCAAGAATCGTGCGGCTGTCGTTCGCCTGCGACACCTTGAACGCGATGCGCCCGGGGATGTTGGACTTAATGGTTCCCGTGATCACATCCACCGATGGGCGCTGCGTGGCGAGGATCATGTGGATGCCAACCGCCCGCGAAAGCGAGGTGAGCCGGGCAATCGCCGGCTCAACCTCTTTGCCCACAGCCGACATAATGTCCGCGACCTCGTCGACCACAATCACGATATACGGCAACCGTGCAGGGATATCATCCGCTGCCGGGGCCACGGGCGATAAGGGCGTGTTCTCGCCGAAAAGCTCCTCCTGCCGCACGATTTGACGGGCATTGAACGCCACGATATTGCGGCAGCCGACCTTCTGCAAAAGCCGATAACGCTTCTCCATCTCCATGATCGCCCAGATCGGAAGAGCGTCGTGTAGGGAAAGAGTGTTCAGAGCCGTGTGGGACTCGGTGGTGGGCGTATGCATAAAAAGA
>CAZXVN010000083.1:0-10194 GCA_964643945.1 uncultured Lentisphaeraceae bacterium
TGTGCTCTTCCGATCTCGCCACATATCCGCCAAACGGAATGCACCCGACTTTGTATTCGACCCCGTTGATCGTCCGCTTCCACAGCGCGGGGCCGAAGCCTATCGCGAACGCGTCCACTTGCAGTCCTAACCACCGTGCGGCCAAAAAGTGGCCGAACTCGTGAATGAAGATCGCGAGGCTGAACAGTAGCGCCACGCAGACGCCCGCCACAACTGATCCGAGAATTTCCATCTTTTTTTTTCTTCTTACCTATTTCCCGCACACGCGGGCCGTCCGTTTACACACGCACACCGTTTTTATACTCAAAGAATTATAGCCACGCGGCGGTTCGCTTACGCGCCCACGCGTCAGCTTCAAACACCGCCTCAAAGTCCGAACAAGGAAGCACCGTGTGTGCATCCATCACGCGCTCGATCATACGCCAGATCCCGGCAAACGGAAGCCGGCCCGCCAGAAAAGCCTCCACGGCCACCTCGTCCGCAGCATTGACGACCGCAGGCAAGGTGCCGCCTGCCTCAGACGCCTCGCGAATCAACCGCAGACAAGGAAAACGTGTCTCGTCCGGATCATAAAAGGTCAGGCTCTTTTGCGCCACCAGATCCAACATGGGCATCGGAACCGCCTGCCTGTCCGGCCAGGTCAGCGCATACTGAATCGAGAACCGCATATCAGGGACCGAAAGCTGGGCCAGCGTCGAGCCATCCACAAAGGTTACCATCGAATGCACGATGCTTTCAGGGTGAATAACCACGCCAATCATCGCGCCGGGGATGTTGAACAGCCAGTGCGCCTCCAGAATCTCGAAGCCCTTATTCATCATCGTGGCTGAATCGATCGTCACCTTGCGCCCCATACACCAACGCGGATGCGCCAACGCCTCACCGGATGTCACCCGCTCAAAATCAACCTCGGGACGGAGCGCAAACGGCCCGCCCGAAGCGGTCAACACCAGCCGCGCGACACGTGCCTCCGCCGAACCGTCCGGTGCCTGTCCGTCCCGCACACAGGCGGTCTGAAAAACCGACGATTGGAGACACTGGAAAACCGCGCTATGCTCACTGTCAACCGGCAGAAGATTCACGCCTGCGGCCGCCCGCCGCTTCATGACCAACTCGCCTGCCGAGACCAGAACTTCCTTGGTCGCCAAGGCCACATCGTGCCCCGCATCCAGCGCAGCCAAAACGGGACGCAACCCCGAAAGACCCACCAGCGCGCAGACCACTGTGTCGGCTTCAGCCAGCGCCGCCAGCGCCGCCACGCCTGCCGCACCCGGCCACACCGCAAGGCCATACGGCCGCACACGCGTCTCGGCCTCACGCGCGGCCGCCAAATCTTCGACAGCAATCACGCGCACGCCGAACTGCAAAGCCTGCTCGATCACGCGGGTGATTTTGGTCCGGGTCGAGAGTCCGACCACGCGCACAACGCCCGGCAACGCCTCTACCACCTTGAGCGTGCTCTCGCCGATCGATCCGGTGCTTCCCAGAATGACGAGTGACTTCATGATGACGCCACCGTCTGCCCCACAAACCATGTCAGATAAAAATACAGTACCGCTGGCGCAAAAATCAGGCTGTCGAACATATCGAGGATCCCGCCCATACCGGGCAACAGGCCCGCCGAGTCTTTGATGTTGACCGCACGCTTAAACATCGACTCCACCAAGTCGCCCAACACGCCGACCAACGCCAATGCCAACCCCAACGCCAGCGCATGAAAAACCCCGAGGCTTTTCAGCGGCCCGCCCGCCATCCACGCGACGTGTTGCGCGGCCGCGATCATCGCAACGCTGGCCAACATTGAGGCGGTCAGCCCGCCGGCAAACCCTTCCCACGACTTCTTCGGTGAAATGCGGAGAAACATCTTGTGCTTGCCAGCCAGCAGCCCGACCGCGAACGCACCGACATCACCGCTTTTAACCACCAACGCAACATAAGAAGCCAGATACACGCCCACACGCGCCGATGGAATTTCGAACGGATCCGCCGCGCCCCACTGCGCCAGCCGGATAAAAAAACTCAACATAAATGGAAGATAGAAGAACCCGAGCAGGGTGATTCCCGCATGTTCAATCGGCTTCGGAATCCGGGGGTCGAACAGGACACGCACTAACACGCCGAAAACCAGCACCACCAGCAGCATACATTCGGTTTGGTGCCCCGCCGGCAACGTGCGCGCCGCATAGGGCGGATACGCGTAGCACGCTGCCATCCAAAAAACGCCCATCGCCATGCCGCAGTTTCGGCTTAACGAAAAGCCGCTGCGCTTCATCATCATGTAAAACTCGTTCTGACAGGCGCACGACATCATCAACAACACGCCGAAAAGCATCCACCCCGGCATGTAGCACAGTCCTGCAACCCAGGCCAAGGCAACCAGAACACCCGCAATGATCCGGCGTGTAATCACAACGGCGCCTCCTGCCCGTTGAAGGAGTGGACACTGCCGTAACGACGGTCGCGTTTTGCATAAGCGGTCAGAGCCTCCTTGAAAGCCCCCTCACGGAAATCGGGCCATAAAACCGGTGTAACAAAGAACTCGCTATAGGCACATTGCCACAGCAGGAAATTGCTGATGCGCAGCTCGCCGCTCGTCCGGATGATCAGATCAGGATCAGGCACGTCCGGCGCATAAAGATGCGCGGACACGGTCGCCTCGTCGATGGCTTCGGGCACGAGCGCCCCGGCCTTCACCTTTTCCGCGATCAGCCGCATCGCATGCACCAGCTCGCTGCGCCCGCTGTAACTCAATGCGATGATCAACTGCCGGTCAAAACCTGCCGTATCTTGCTCCACTCGCTCCAGCGACTGTCGCACCGCATCAGGCAGATCTTCCCTTCGTCCGATCACACGAAGCCGCACCTGCCGTTCGATCAGGTCGCCTGCATACTTCTTAATGAAGGTGTTTAGCAGCGTCATGAGTCCAGCAACCTCGACTTGCGGACGCGACCAGTTTTCGGTACTGAACGCGAAGAGCGTGAGATACCGGACACCCGCGTCCCGGCAATAATTGAGCACGCACCGAACCGTCTCGGAACCGGCCTCATGACCGGCCAGGCGTGGCTCGCCCCGTTGCTTTGCCCAACGACCATTACCATCCATGATGATCGCAATGTGTCGCGGCACTCTGTGTTCGATTACTTCTTCCATGCGTCACCTGCAAGGGCGCGGCACGCCGTGCCCTTACAGCCCCATCCGTAGCGTCGTCTCACGCGCTGGGCCGACGGAAAGAATGCCCAACCGCCCACCGATCAGAGCCACCAAACGCTCCACATAGGCACGGGCTTTGAGGGGCAAGTCTTCGTAGCGCGTGACATGGCTGGTCGGCGTCAGCCAACCCGGCATCTCTTCATACACGGGGGTACAACGCTCCAGCAAGCTCAGGTCAGCAGGGAACGTCTCAAGCCGCACGCCTGCCGCGTCCACATAGGCGGTGCAGATCTTCAGGATCGGCTGATCGTCCAACACGTCAAGCTTAGTCATGGCCCAGAAATCTACTCCGTTAACCATCGCGGCATAACGGCCCACCACCGCATCAAACCACCCGCAGCGGCGCGGCCGTCCTGTGGTCGCACCGAACTCGACGCCCTTCTGCCGCAACTGTTCGCCCGTAGCGTTGCACAGTTCGGTCGGGAACGGTCCTGCACCCACACGCGTCGTGTAGCACTTAATCACGCCGACCACACGGTCGATCCGGCGCGGCGAAAGTCCTGAACCGGTACACGCACCGCCCGCAGTCGGATTCGACGACGTGACAAACGGATAGGTTCCAAAATCGATGTCAAGCATCGTGCCTTGTGCACCCTCCAACAGGATGCTCTTACCCGCACGGTCCGCCGCGTTGACAAACGCCACCGTGTCGGCTATGTAGGGGGCGAGCGATTCGGTGGCCTGGCGGTAACTCGTCAGCATGTTCTGCACATCCAAGATCGGCGCGCCCCATGCTGCCAATGTGACGTTGGCCGCTTCGGTGAACTCCTTCACCCTAGCCAGAAAATCCGGACGGATCATATCGCCCACACGCAAGCCGCTCCGCCCCATCTTGGCGCCATAGGCAGGGCCGATCCCGCGACCGGTGGTGCCGATTTTCTTGTCCTGCGCGCGACGCGCCTCATCCGCCGCGTCCAAAGCGCGGTGCCAAAGCATCACCATGTGCGTGCGGTTGCTGATAAAGAGTCTGCCGGCCGGTTCAATGCCCTGTTCGCGCAGCATGTCGATCTCCGTGAGCAGATCAAACGGATCCAACACCACGCCGTTACCGATCACACACTGCTTGCCCGGGTGCAAAATTCCAGAAGGAATCAGGTGCAACACATATTTTTTTCCGCCGGTAATCACGGTATGTCCGGCATTGCTGCCCCCTTGATACCGCACAATGACATCCGCCTGCGCCGTAAGGACATCAATGACCTTCCCCTTACCTTCATCGCCCCACTGCGCACCCACCAAAATCGTATTAGGCATAACAGCTCCCACTCTGGACTTGTCCGCGCCAGACCCTCCGGCACAACGGGAAAAAGAGTATACCCCATTACCAACCGCTTGAGCAATCCTTCACATCGGCAATCACAAAGAGCAAAAAAAGCAGGGACACACGCTGCCCGCGAGTTCATCGCAAACAGTTGCATCCCCCACCCGGCCATGTGCAACCTGCACAGGCCTAGTTCGCCATCAAACGCCGCACCGCCTTCGCAATGTCTTTCACCCGCTGGTCGCCCGCCTCGCGCTCGATTGCGACCGCGCCGGTGTAACCGATCTCTGCCAGCAGATTAAGAAACGCGAAGGCGTTCACCTGACCCTCACCCCACACCACCTCCCTGCCCCACATGCCGGGCACAGTTGTGCGGATCGCGTCTTTAATGTGAATGTGCCGGATCCACGGTGCCAACTGACGCAACGCCGCCAAAGGCTCGTCTTTATTGTACAAAATCAGGTTGGCCGGATCGAAATTGAGCAGCACCTTCGGGTGGTTGAGCGTTTCAACGAAGCGCTGCAAATCTTCCGCCGTCTCTTGCCCCGTCTCCATCAGCAACGACACGCCCGCCTCACCCGCGCTGTCGCCCAGCGCACGCACGCGATCATAAAATTTCTTGGCATACCGGGGATCCGTGTGATCCAGAAAACCCACATGCATCATGATGTACTCCGACCCAAGCTCCGCCGTGATTTTGGCCGCCTTCGCAAACGCCTGCCCGCTTGCGGGCCAGTGCGCGTCAGGCGCGATCCCGCCCGTCGTCTTGATCGTGTCGAGCGTGCTGTAATCCTCGTAGTCGAAATTCATCATCCCCGCAGTGACCGTCCATCCCTGCCGCTTCACCGCATCGAGATACGCCCCGCCCTCCGGCCCCAATGCCGGCGCGATCGCCAGATTGATATGCTCCAGCCCCAGCGCCGTCATCACGGAGCCGATTTCGTCAATCCCCTTTTGGAACGACCAACTGCACACGCTGATCGGCCACTTGCCGCACTTCTGCATAAGATCAACCTCCTGCCTGTCCGAATTCCCGGTTTCCAGTTTCCCGTCTCAAAGTCTCACCGTCTTGCCTGTCTTCGCCGACTTCTTCTCCGCATCCACGATCCGCACCGAATCGCGCGACTGCTCTGGCGTGGTCACGCAAGGGACCTTCTTGCCGCACAGCCTATCCATAAACCACTGAATCTCGTACTCATAGCCGTCGCCCTCCGCCAACTTCGGCACGAGCGGATCGCCTTGCACCGGATAGACGCACAGCGGTTTCTCGCGCTTGCCATCCAGCACCACCACCGCTTTCTCGAAGGTCACCATGTAACTCGCCTCAAAGCCCAGCGTCGGCGTCATCGCCCAACTTCCTTCTGCAGTCACCGCTGCGCCACCCACATCGTAAAGCGTAGCAATGTGCCGCATCGACCCGTCTTTCGCGTAGGCCGCCGTGCTCGTCACCGCCCTGGGCACGCCGAACAGCCAGTTGACAATGTCCGTGTCGTGGATGTGCAGGTCCAGCGCCACGCCGCCACTCTTGCGCTCGTCCGCAAACCAGCTCTTGCCCTTGCCCCAGCCGGGAAGCGCGCTGAACCGGCGGAACGACGCAGCCACCACCTTGCCGTATTTCCGGCTGTCCACCAACTTTTTGAGAAAGACGTAGCCCGGCCAGAAGCGCAGACACTGCGCGATCATCAGCTTTGCGCCATTCGGCGCCGTCTGCGAAGCCTTGATCATCGCCGCACAAGCCGACGCATCCAGCGCCATGGGCTTCTCGCACAGAACGCTCACGCCCGCCTGCAAGGCCTTGACGGTCAGCGGCACATGCAGGGGCGTCGGCAGCGTCAGCGAGATCACGTCCGGCTTGGCCTCGGCCAGCATCCGGTCGAAATCGTCGTAAATCACCGCGTCGCCGAAATCGGTCGAAGCGTCCGCCCCCGCCAGATTTCCCCCCTGCACCGGCGACTTGAACTGCGCCGGGTCTTTGTCGCACAGCGCCACGACCTTCGCGCCCTTGACCTTGTTCCAATGGCCATAGTGCATGCGCCCCATAAAACCGAACCCAACGACCGCGACACGCTTCAAAACCTGTCTTTTTCTCGCCATGATACGTTGTTCCTTTCCGACAATCTCACGCGTAACCCAACTGCGCCGCTAGCATCCTACATCCCGGCGCGGTTGTCAACCCCAAGGCAAGGATCATCCTTCGCCCGTTCCTCGTCGTCCGGCTAGGTGTCGTCGCAAAAAATATCGAGACCCGTAAAACCCACCAGACAATCGACCAGTTCCCCGGGATTAACCCCCAGCCTCACTGAAAAAACCACACCCACCACACACTCAACCTGCGAGTAGAATCCATAATTGCGGTGATCGTCGTCAAACGTCGCAAAGATTCCCATGCCTTGGCTATTCACCCGCTTGTGACGGACAGTCGAAAGTCCTCCTGGATCGAAGATTTCATACCCGGAGTAAAGCGTGTCGTAATCCCGCACGTACACAGGCAAAGGTTGATCCACCACATGCCCAGCCTCCGAAACATACGTCCAGAAATCCTCGCGCATCGGAGAAGCAAAAAACTCGCCACAGCGCAGCCCCGTATAATCGCTCTGCACAATCAACGGCACCTGCAACGGCCCGACACGCGCCTTGGCCCCCAGCCCTAACCCCACCGCACAGGTCAAAACGTCTTTGGCGTCACGCCCGCGATTCGACCAGTAGGTGGAGGAGGCGCACCCTGCCAGAAACAGGCTTCCCGCCGCCAGCACCGCACCTGCACCTTTTCGCCGCTTATCCATTTCCAGCCCTGCCTTTTCCCGTCCCGAAGCGAGCTTCAAGTTTCCGGGTTCCAGTCTCCAACGCCTATCCTTTTGTTACGATCACCTGGTCAGGTGCGACCCAAACCTCCGCCGGCGTACCCGCACGATCACGCCCGGGCAACGGATTCAACTCAAACGCCATAAAAACCAGCGCGGCGCCTTCTGCCTGCGGCAGTTCGATCCTGTGTTGGGCCACTTCGCCCAGATAGACACTTTCGCAATACCGCCCCCGCAAGACATTCGGCGCGCCCGCCAACGGCTGATCGAAACGCACCGCCTCGGGTCGCAGGCACAGCGTCACACGCTCACCCGCCCTCACCCCGCTGGGCGCATGCTTCGCGACAAATGCGCCGACGGCCGTCCCGACGCTCACACCCCCGGGCCCAGCCCCTTCTATCCGGCCTTCGATAAAATTCCCCTCGCCGATGAAACCCGCCACGAACCGGCTGGTCGGCGTGCGGTAAACTTCCTCGGGTGTGCCGATCTGTGCAATCATCCCGTCACGCATGACCGCCAAGCGGTCCGCAATCGAAAGCGCCTCTTTCTGGTCGTGCGTCACATAGATGGCGGTCAGTCCGGCCTGCTTGCATATCCGCCGGATCTCTGCGCGCATCTCGAGTCGCAGCTTCGCATCCAAGTTAGAAAGCGGCTCGTCCAACAGCAAGCACGTGGGCTCGATCACTAAAGCACGCGCCAACGCCACACGCTGCTGCTGTCCGCCTGAGAGCTGGTTCGGGCGCGTTTTGGCGCGGTCCGCGAGATGGACGCACTCCAGCGCCGCCATCACCCGCCGTTTGATTTCCAGATGCGGGATTTTGCGCATCTCCAAGCCGAACGCCACGTTCTGTGCCAGTGTCATGTGCGGCCAGAGCGCATAACTTTGAAACACCATGCCGGTGTCACGCTGATAGGGCGGCAACTCGGTGACCTCGCGCCCGCCTATCAGGATACGCCCCGACTCGGGCGTGTGAAAACCCGCGATGCAACGCAACAAGGTCGTCTTGCCACAGCCGCTCGGCCCCAGCAGGAAGAACAACTCCCCCGGCCGGACAGCGAGGCTGACCTCTTGCAAGGCACGAATCCTCCCGAATGTTTTGACAACGCCTTCAATATCCACCGCTACGGCCATGGCTCACTCCGACACGTCTGCTGGAGCATTATTTCATTTCTTTTTCGACGCCGCAGTGCGCACAGTGCGGAAGCATCACGTGCCTGATCTTGTGGCAAGACGGACACTCCTCAAAAAGCCCGCTTCCGCAAGAGGGGCACGTGTACTGCTCTTCCTGGTCTCCGCGATCCGTAGGAACAACCAGCTTGTTGACCGTTCGCCGCGTCCAGAACAAAAAACGCCGAGGACCGATGCGTATGGGGTATTCACAGACAGGGCACAAGAACCGTTCGTAGGCCTCTCGGTACTGCTTGACCAGCCACTGCGCCTTAGGGAAGGCGATTGTGCGGATGAAATAAATCAATAGCCGCGCCACCACAAGCAGGAGTCCGCCGATGAGGATGTATTTGAAGTACTTGCTGGGAAAGTACTCGTGAACCACCAGGGCGACCTTGATCAACGTTGCTGCGCCAAACGCAAGGTACAGAGGAAAGTAGATGCTGGAGCGCTTTTTGATGATGACAGCCGCCGCGAGAACGAGAATGGGCAATAAGATCGCAAGTTGAAAAAACGCCAGCTTCAGCCGATGCTTCGCACTGAGAGTGTTGAACTCCGCTCGAGCCGGTTGCCGCTGCTTCTCAATCTCCTGTTCGGCCTGTTCCTTTTCCCGGACAAGCTCCTGCTTCCGCTCAAGCATATCTGATACGGTCTGACTCAGCTCCTGATATTTCTTCTGATTGTCCAAGAAGAGATTCAGGCTGCTGGTGAAGTTCGCCTGTTCCGTACTGGAAAAGGCGATGCTTTTTTGCATGCCAAGTTTTTGAAGCTCAATCAGCTGGTTGATGGTCTGCTGAAGGTTACGCGAGCTGTCGCCGACGACACGTTGCTTTTCTGTCTGGTTCTCAATCTGCCGTGTGAGGCCGGCAATCTGCTTCTCCAAGGTTTCTCGCTTTGCGACGAGCTCTTTGTCCAAGTGCTTTTTCTCGACGAAAGCATAGTCGGGGCCTCGAATGGTCCGGACATCTTCGACAAAGAATCCCAAGACCCAAAATACAAGTACCGCAAGGGCGAGGGTAAAAAGCCGTATGGCAAAACGGTGTAGCCATGTACCCTTTGACTTCGCATCTGTTCTCATGCTCTGTTCCTTTCTGCTTACGCCACTTCCGAAGGCGCTATCACAAACACAAACCCGATTCCTCCACCCAGCATACGCCTGCCTTCAGGCATAACAACCCGCACCACGGTTCACAGTATAGCCTTGCTGCGCAAAGGCGACAACACGCATTTGCTTTGTTGATGAAAATTCCGTCCCTTTCTTGTCGGCGCTTGTGCGAGTTCTCGCTTCAGCTCCGTTTTTTTTGATATAAAAGCGGCCGTGCTTTATCTACTCACAGCCTCGGTCATCTGGAGCTTCTCGTTTGGACTCATCGGCAACTTATTAACGGGGCTTCCGCCTGCGTGGCTAGCCGCGCTGCGGTTGGCCGTGGCAGCCGCCGTCTTCCTGCCCTTCGCCCGCCGCGTACCGTTCAAGACCGGTGTGGCACTCTTTGGCATTGGCATGGTGCAGTTTGGCTTGATGTCCCTCGCCTACATGCACAGCTTCCGTTACCTCAAGTCGCACGAGGTCGCCCTCTTCACCGTCATGACCCCCGTCTACGTCGCGGTGATCAACGATCTGTTCAGCCAAAAATTTCACGGCGCCAACCTTCTCGCCGCTTTGCTTGCGGTCGGAGGCGCTGGTGTGATTCTCTGGAAAGGCGTCGCCTCCGAAGCGCCGTTGATCGGCTTCCTTCTGGTCGAGGCATCGAACC
>CAZXVN010000084.1:0-1981 GCA_964643945.1 uncultured Lentisphaeraceae bacterium
CCGCACACGCCGTGTGCGGCAACGGTGTATTCCGCACACGCCGTGTGCGGCAACGGTGCATTCCGCACACGCCGTGTGCGGCAACGGCACACGGCGTGTGCCGGATACATTGTGGCACACGGCGTGTGCCGGATACATTACGGCCCCTGCTCGCGCACCAGGCGGCTGATCTGCTTGAACTGCGGCGTGCCGGCCGCTTGGCACCATTCGAACAGGGCGGCTTCCACCGTGGTCAGGGTCGCCCCAGAGGAATCCATGCGCCGCAACGCGGTCTGATAGTCGATCTCCAGTCGCGAGCCGACGGCATCGACAGCCACGTACACCCGCCAGCCGTCGGCCAGCAAATCCAGCACCGTCTGTTGCACGCAAACGTGGGCCTCGATGCCGCACACGAGCACCTTGCGTATTCCTCGCGCTCTGAGCGGGCCGAACGCCTGGGGGCAGCCGCCGGCGCTGAACGTGAGCTTCGCCGGAATCTCCTCCAGACGCTGGGCCAATTCGGGCACCGTGGGCCCAAGCCCTTGCGGATATTGCTCGGTGGCGACGATGGGTAGGCCGAGGATTTTCGCGCCGTCGATCAGCCGCCGCACGTTCCAAACGACCGTTGCATGCCCGGCAATCGCCGGAACGAGCCGCTCCTGGACGTCAACCACCAACAGGCCGGTGTCCTCGGCGGACATCAGTTCCGGACTTCGGGAAATCGCTTGATTCAGGTTCTCTTCCATGGAAGCACGCTTTGTCCGTAGGGTGCGTGAAACGCACCGCAACATGTGGCATCGGTGCGTTTCACGCACCCTACGTTGCTTGATTCTGGTTCTCTTCCATGGAAGCACGCTTTGTCCGTAGGGTGCGTGAAACGCACCGCAGAAGCATCGGTGCGTTTCACGCACCCTACCTTTCTCTTCCATGGAAACACATGTCGCCTACAGATAATCCAACTCAATCACGGAGATTGCAGCCTGAAGATCGAGCGCCTTGTCCCTGGCGGTCGCGTGATCGGTCGCTCCCGCGGCGTAGTTGGCGAAGAACAGGTCGTTGACTCCTCCTCCGCTGAGGCTGTCGGCCGCATTGTCATCCAGGACGGTCACGTTGGGTTTGAGGAAGTAGGCGCCGTTGCGGCCGCCGGCGGCGCCGAGCAGGTAGGATCTGCGCAGAGCGAAGGAATCGGCCGATTCCCACTCGGCCATGATGGCGGCGATGGCCAGCTCGTCGTTGTCATACAGGGTGGTGCCGCTGACGAGCAGATCTTGGTCAACGCCGCCGGTGAGCCGATCGGCCCCTGCGCCGCCGACGAGGAGGCTCCGGCCGGCCCCGGCCGTGATCGCGTCGTTGCCGGCGCCGCCGAACAGCAAGGCGGGCACGGTGATTTTGTTGCCGACGATGATCGTGTCGTTGCCCGCCTGGCCGAACACCACGATGTGGCCCGTCGGTGTGAAGGAACCGAGAATCACGCTGTTGATCGCCACCCGGACTACGGTGGGAGTGAAGTATCCGATGAGAATGGTGTCGTTGCCCGTGGTGCCGCCAACCGCCAGAGCGGTTTTTGCCGGGTTGCCGGGGTCGGGCTGCATCGCCGCCGCGGAAATGACAATCGGCCTCGTGAACCTGCTGATGACCGCGGCGCCCTGCGTAACGGTCAGGGTGACGGTGTAGACGCCGGCTTCATCATAGACGTGGGTGGTGGCCCCGTCAAAGGCGCCGTCCGGGTAGTAATTGGAAGTTTCGGTATAAGTGCTGTCGTCTCCGAAATTCCAGGTAAAGCAGGCGATGCCGTTTATCCCGCCCCCGCCGTCCGGGTCGTAACTGTAGCTGCCGTCAAGGGTGGCGGTGCCGTTGACATCAATTGTCTGTTCTGCCGGGTCAAGAATGGCGATGGGTGGCAGGTTGCAGGCAAAGGCAAGGGAAGGGAGGAGGAGGAAAAGGAAGAAGAGCAAGATTAAGGGAATGAATTTTTTGAACATTGTGGTGTCCGAGCCAGTGG
>CAZXVN010000085.1:0-9768 GCA_964643945.1 uncultured Lentisphaeraceae bacterium
GCTCTTCCGATCTCAAGGACAAGGATGTCATCAGCACGGTTTGGAACATCACCAGCAAGTACGGCGAAGACAGGCACGGCGAGACCGCCAACACGCTGAAAGCAGGCCGGCCCGTCGTCCAGGTCAGTTGGGAGCCCAGCATCGGCGACCCGGTCGAAGTCCTGTACGACTGGCGCCCCTACGGCAAGCAGCGGCAGTTCGCCGTCGATGGCATGCTCGGCTCGGAACTGGTCTTCTGGCAGAACCACGGCAACATCGCGTTGAGGGTCTTGCGCTTCAAAGTCCCCGTGCGGAATGAGGTGACGTACAATCCGAAAGTCCCCGACTCGTATCCGCAGTTCGTCAAGCGGTACGCGCAGAGCCAGGATCAGTTCGACCGCGTGGCCACGGGCATGGAGTTCCGGTTCGGCAAGAATGTCCACACGCTGGAAGAGTGGATGATCGCGGGCGGCAAATGCTTCATCGGCCCTGTCTATGAATACACGGGCGTTCTGGATGCCGAATTGGTTTCCCATGTCAGCGATGCGACCGTCCGCTACATCCTCGAGGATAAAGAAGGCTGGGACATCCCGCACACCAACGCTCCGGTCTACGCTCCGAACGTGCTTCATAACGTTAAGGCCGAGGTCGGCAGCACCACCATCTTCAAGGCGCGTCTCTTCGATAAAAACGGGCAGCCCGTCGGCAGGACCCTGATCCGCGAGTTTCACAACAACCCCTTCACGGTCAATGTTGTCGGCGCCGTGCGCAAAGAGGACCCGCGCTTTTCCGGCGCCATGGCTTTTGACTTGGTGCAGCACCTGAAGACCGGCAAGGTCCGCTGCCAGCTCAACGGGCCTGTCACAACGAATTCGCCCGCTTTCACAAAGGCGTTCCGCATTGCGGATGACGCCACCGTGACCTTTCAGTACTTCAATGAAGCCGGTGAGGCCAAGGGCGTTCCCTGGAGAATGCTGGCGCGCAAGGTCGATTTCGATCCGTTCAGCCTGACCTACAAGAAGGAAGTCTCCGCGACCCAAGGTCCGAAAGAGTTTGTCGATCTGACGGTTGACGGTCTGGTGGACAGGAATGAATGTCTGAACGAATCCAATCTGAAGCAGGAGCTGACGGTTGATCTCGGAAAAGCCTTGGACGTAAACCGGGTCATTCTCTATACCTTTTGGAATCCCGATGACAGCCGCGCTTACCAGTACACCCTTGGCCTTTCAGCGGACAACAAGACATGGGCCACCGTTGCCAATGCAGCCAGCAATACGGTCGCTGCGACAGAAAAGGGATATGCCCATCTCTTTGAAGCCAAGAAAGCCCGCTACATTCGCGCGACCGTGCTGGACAACAACCGGTCCAGGGGCGTGGAGATCACCGAGCTGCGCGCGTACGGCCCCGACCAGAGGGCCGGCGGCCGCACGACTCCGAGCACGCAGGAAAAGCTCAACCCGCAGCTGCAGGCGGACCTGCAGTTTATTGCCCGCGCTGAACCGGAGGCCCTCGCGCCCACCAAGATCAGCGGATCGTGGGACTTGATCAAAGTGACGTTCGGGCCGAACTTCAACTGCAAGCTGGTTGGAGCCACGGACTTTGGCTGGCAATGCGGGCAAGCCTCGGGCGTGCTCGATATCAACGGGCAGACGCTGAACTGGAGCACCGGCGGCGGGAACGGCACTTCGGTCGGCATCGCCCTAATGGGAAGCGGCGGGAGAATCAATTGGGACGGCGGTTACTCCGGGGGGTGGGTGACTTATCCCTCGTATCTCGACGGCAAGTCGACCAACACTTTCAGCGGCGTTTTCCACCTGCGCCACGGGACCATGGTCTTCCGAAAACCGGCAGGGGTACATGCGCATTCGGGCGATATCGAGATGGGCGGGGCGGACGGCTGGAACGAGTCGTTTCTGATGTGGGAGCAGTCCGACCAGTTGGCGGACACGTCTTCGATCACCACACTCCCGCTCGGCAAAGACGTCAAGAAGCCCCGCGCCACGCTGGTGCTGCAGGGCAGCTCGGAAAAACTCGGAGCCCTGACAGTCAAAACCGAAACGGTTATTGACCTCGGCTCCAAGAAAGACAAGCCGGGCGCGGTCTCCTTCGCCGACTCGTCCAGAAAGGAGTGGGACCTGACAAAGACCCTGACCATCCGAGGCGAGGGCACGGTGCGGTTCGGCAGTTCCGCCAGTGGGCTGGCTCCCGCGCAGCTCGCCGCCGTGAGTTTTGAATCGCCGCAGGGCAAGGTTCATGCGAAAATCAACGCTGCCGGCACTTTGGCGCCGCGTTAATAGGGGAGTGAACATGCAGCGTGTTTGGGCAGGTCTTGCGCTTATCGGCGCTCTCTGTTTGCCGGCCTCGTCGGATGAGCCGCAACGCCCTGCCATGCCCGCCGCGGCTCAGGTGAGGGACATGGAAAGACTTGCGACGCCGTCGCAGGTCGAGCAATTCGTCAAGCGGGCAAACCGCGGCTTCTATGTCTTCGGCGAGGATCGCGTGAATTCGGTGCGCAGGCGCGATGCTTTACCTGCGCACTGGCTGGAGCGTCCGGATGCCCAACTCGAGAAGTTTTCGGGAACGGCACAGCCGGGCGAGTTTTACGTGTTCCAACTGGCCCTTTATGCGCCAGAGATGGATCTGGGGCCGGTTTCGTTGCGGTTCAGCGCTCTCACAACCCCGGGACTGCTGGGGAAGACGATTTCAGCAGACCGCTTCCGCTGCTTTAATTTGGGAGGGACGGATTTTCTCGGACGGCCCTTTGTCAAGGAAGTGCGCGTTGACAGAGGACGTGTGCAGTCTTTGTGGATTGGCGTGGAGATCCCGCGCATGGCTTCCGGGCAGTACCGCGGCCAAGTTGGCGTGATGGCGCCAGGGGTCAAGGCTGCCGTCGTTCAGGTGGAGATTACCGTGGCTGGCACGCCGCTCGACGATTTTGGCGATGGCCAGTCGTGGCGGCTCTCTCGGCTGCGTTGGCTGAATTCCAGGATCGCGCTGAGCGACGATGACGTTGTCAAACCGTATATTCCGCTGAAGCGACGGAACCGCGACATCTTCCTTTTAGGAAGGAGGCTGACGCTGGGCGGCGAGGGGCTTCCTTCTGGCGTCGCCTCATTCTTCAACGGGAGCAACACACGGATCGGCGATCAGCCGACTGAGGTTCTTGCACGACCCTTGAGCCTTGTGGTAGAAACAGGCGAAGGCATCGTCAAGTTCCAGCCCGCAAAGCTGGCCTTTGTGAAAGAGAAGCCGTGTGTCGTGGCGTGGTCGGCGGTCAGTGAATCCTCTGAGCTTGATTGGGATGTGAAGGGGCTGATGGAGTTCGACGGTTTCGTCCAGCTGAGTTGTTCGCTGGTAGCCAGAAAGCCGGTCTCCATCAAAGACGTTCGCTTGGAAGGTGTGTTCACGCAGGCGGCCTCAGCCTACTTCATGGGGCTCAACCACCGCGGCGGCGCTCGTCCGGACAAGGTGGAATGGAAGTGGGATTCCAACGCGCAGCAGGACGGGTTCTGGATCGGCGCGGTCAATGCCGGACTCAAGCTTCAGCTCAAGGGCGGCAATTTCCGCTCGCCGCTGATCAATTGCTACTACGGCCAGCGCAAGCTGAACATGCCTGACTCCTGGTGCAACGGCGGCCTCGGCGGCATCGTTCTCGCGACCCAGCCTGACGGCTGCGTTAAACTCGCGGTGGCCAGCGGCAAGCGGCATCTGGAGGCTGGGCAGCGCCTTCAATTTGACTTCGATTTATTGATAACCCCATTCAAGCCGCTGGACACCGAAAGCCAATGGAAGCTCCGCTATTTTCACCCGCATCAAGGCGTGGATGACCCCGACCTCGCCGAGCCTGCACGCATCGCGGCCATGGGCGCCAATGTCGTCAACATCCACCACAACAAGCTGCCCAACCCCTGCATCAACTACCCGTATCTGGATCTCTCCTTCGCGCGGCTGATCGAGTGCGTTCAAAAGGCCCACGCCACCGGCCTGCTCGCCAAGCTCTACTACACCACCCGGGAGATCAGCAACAACCTGCCGGAGCTCTTCGCCTTCCACAGCCTCAACGGAGAAATCATCTGTCCGGGCCGTGATGGCCAAGCCAAGCCGATCACCAACAGCAGCGGCGCGCACCCGTGGCTGGCTGAGCATTTGCGCGAGGATTTCATCCCCGCCTGGCGCGAAACCATCGGCGGCCCCTACAACGGCATGCTCGACCTGGCGGTCATCACCACGCCCGACTCGCGGCTGGACAACTTCTACCTGGAGGGCCTGGCCTATACCGCCGCCAAGGCCAATGTTGACGGACTCTACATCGACGACACGTCGATGGGCCGCAAGACCTCGCAGCGCGCCCGCCGCATCCTGGACGCTCACAATCCAAACAGCCAGATCGATTCGCATTCCTGGAGCCACTTCAACTGGGACGCCGGCATGACACCCTCCGCCTACTGCTACATGCAGAATTTCCCGTACTACAACCGCCTCTGGTATGGCGAAGGTTTCAGCTATGACGCCAGCCCGGACTTGTGGCTGGTGGAAATGTCGGGCATTCCCTTCGGGCTCATGAGCGAAATGCTCGGCGCCGGGCAGCCTTGGCGCGGCATGGTGTTCGGCGAGGTGGCCCGCCTCGGCTGGGGCGGCGAGCCGCGGCCGATCTGGAAGGCCTGGGACGAATTCGGCATGTCGGGCACCGAGATGGTCGGCTTCTGGGACGCCGCCTGTCCGGTCAAGACCGGGTGCGCCAGCGTGCTCGCCAGCGTTTACAGGAAGAAGGGCAAGGCGCTCATTGCCCTTGCCACCTGGAGCGGCAAGGACGAAAGCATCCGCCTGGCCATTGACTTCAAGGCGCTGGGCCTCGACGCTGCAAGGGCGACGCTCACGGCCATGCCCATGGACAAGCTTCAAACCAACGCCATCTACAGGGCAGCGGACACCCTCACAATCCCGGCCGGCAAGGGTTTGCTGCTGACCGTGCAGGAGTAAAGTCATGAAAAGAACGATCATTCTTGCTGTTGCGGCCGCGGTGGCTGCGGCAGCTCCCGCCGAGGTCTATGAGCGCGACACGCCCTTCAATGGCGGGACAATAACGTCCGCGACCCCGGGAGCCCTCGACCCGGCCGATACCCATCCGGGCCTCAACCTGATCCCGTGGCCCAAGGCGCTCGCGGTGAAACCGGGGCAGATGAAACTCAGCGCCGCCAGCCGCATCGTGGCCGCAGACGCCAGCCTCAAAGGCTTGGCCGACATCCTCGCCGGCGAGATCAATCTGCTGACAGGTCTTACCTTGCCGGTAGTCAGCGGCCCGGCCCGCGCGGGCGACATTGCCCTCAAACTCAACAAGGCCCTCAAGGCGGGCGAGCCGATCCTCGTGGCTCGCCCGCCTGACCTGATCCGCACTACGGACGGCGCGCACACCCTCACCATCGGCGAGCAGGCTGTGGTGGAAGGCTTTGACTACCGGGCGGTGGCCGAGGGCAGCGCGACCCTCCTGCAGACCCTCAGTCAGGCAAACGGCCAGGTGTCCTTGCCCAAGCTCGCCATTACGGATTGGCCGCACGCGGATTTCTGCGGGATGATGGTCGACTGCGGCCGCCAGGCGCAGCCCATTGCGAGCCTCAAAAAAATGGCTGAGACCTGCCGCATGTACAAGGTGCGCTATCTGCAGTTGCACCTGACGGATGACCAGGGTTGGTGTTTCCCATCCACGAAGTACCCGCAGTTGGGCGCCAAGCCCCAGAGCCCGATCCGCTATACGCTGGAAGAGCTGAAGGACCTGGTCGCCTATGCCGACGCGCGCGGCATCGCCATCGTGCCCGAGTTGGAAATGCCCGGGCACAGCGGCGCCGCGCTGAACGGATTGCCCGAGATTTTCGACGCGGTCAATCCCGAGACCAAACAGCCCATCGGCTTAGGCTGCATGAACATGGCCAGCGAGGAGATCTACCCCGCCCTGGACACGATCATCGGCGAAATGTGCGACGTGTTCAAGTCGTCGCCCTACTTCCACATCGGCAGCGATGAAGTGTCCATGGGCCGCGTGACACTCAGCCCCGGCTTTAAGGCGTTCATGGAGAAGCACGGCCTCACGAGCGACGACGATCTGGCGAATTATTTCATCGCCCGGGTCAACGAGATCGTCAAGAAGCACGGCAAGAAGACCATCAAGTGGGAAGGCCTGGGCAACGAGGCCGCCAAGGATATCATCATCATGACGTGGATCGGCAGAAGCAACATGGCCCGCAAATATATCGACCAAGGCTATGCCACCATCACCTGCCCGTGGGATCTGGAGCTTCCCTGGGCGCAGTGGAGCATGTTCGAGTGTAATAACAGCAAACTCAAGAAAGGCGAGTCGGTCCTCGGCGCCATCCTCGTAGCGTGGGAGGCGTCGGCTGAAGTCAACGTCGGCAAGGTCCGTACGGTCGCCGGCCGCCAGGAGCGCACCTGGGGGCCCGACAACACGGTCACCGAAGCCGGGTTCTTCGCCCGCTATCAGGCGCAGGACGCGGCTGTGGGCAGGCTCATCGGCCTGCCTCCGAAAGCGGCCGTGGACGCCGCCTTCACCGCCACCGCCGGCACGCGCGACCTGCTCCAGCCCGTGTTCGCCTTTGACGGCAATGCAGGCACTTTCTATCAGTCCGCCGCTGCGCCCAAGGCCGGCGACGCCTTCACCGTCGAGCTCGCCAAGCCCGCGCTCGTCTATGCCGTCGACGTCCTGACGGGCAGTAACGGCAAGGGCCTGCTGGACGGCGCGGAGCTGCAGGTCTCGGCTGACGGCAGCAAATATGTCACCGTCGCCAAGCTGTCCAATGGAGCCGCCCGAGCTGTTCTGAGCGACAGCCGCGTCAAGGCCTTGCGCCTGCGGTGCGGCTCGCCGCAGAGTGAGCCGATGGTCATCCGTGAGATCACCGCGCAGGCGATGGTCGAACTCAGCGGCGTGGTCGCCAATCCGGGCAAGGTCCTCGGTCAAGGCAACGTCGGCAGGCTCACAGGCGACACGACCTTTCAGGGGGCGAGCGCGGCGTGCCTCAACCCCGTGATCAACGCGGGGTTCACGCTGACCTTCGACAGCGGCGGCCGCGAGAGCGGCTATAGCGGACCTCTTTCAGGCAGCGGCACGATACAGATCAATCAGGGCGAGGCTGCCGGCAAAGCGAGCGACGCGCCGATGGTGCTGGGCGGCAAGGAGCCCAACACGATGAAGGGAACCTGGCGGGTCAAGTCCGGACGGCTGACGCTGGCCAAGGACCCGGGCGTGGATGCCGCGGGCGGCACGCTCGTGATCGGCGGGCAGGGCGGCAACGACTGCCTCACCTGGGCGAACAGCGACCAGCTCAACGACGCGTCCACCGTGGAGCTGCTCGACTCACCCAAGGGCGGAGCATTCCTCAACCTCAACGGCTGCAGCGAAACGTTCGCCAGCCTCAAGATGGCCGCGCACACCCAGATCGTGACCGACGGCCAGAAGGCCGGCGGCGTCCTGACCGTGAGCGCCTTGGCGATCGCGGGCAAAAGTCTGCCAAAAGGAATTTACACCTCGGCCGACGGTTGGATCACGGGCAGCGGCTTCGTGGTGGTGGGCGACGTGAAGTCCGTCGGCGCCGGCGGCGTGATCGACGATCCCAACGCGGCCCTCGGTGCCAGCGCCCTCGCCACGCTCACGGCGGCGGCTACCTTCGGTCCGGCCACCGGCACCTGCAACATCCCGGTCAGGACGGGCTCATTTGGGCTGACCTTCAGCGCGAAGGGCAGCAAGCCCATCCGCTACGGCGGCTTCATCACGGGCAGCGGCGGCGTGACGTTCAGCGCGTCCGGCACAACTCCGATTGAGATTTCCGGCCCCTCGGGCAATTCCTACAGCGGCGTTACGACTCTGACTTCCGGCGTGCTGAAACTCAACAAGCCGGCAGGCGTGACCGCCATCCCCGGCGGCTTGCTCGTAGGCGGCAGCAACGCCGGCGATACCGTGATGCTGGACAGCGACGGACAGTTCGCGCCCGCCTCCACCGTCACGCTCAACGGCAAGGCGCAGCCGTGCTACCTGGACCTCGCGGGCCACAAGACGTCTCTGGCCAAGGTGCTGGTCGAGGGCCAGGCCAGAATCCGCACCGGCGCCGGCGGACAGCTCGTTGTCAAGCAGCTCCTCGTGGACGGCAAGAGGATCGGCGCGGGCGTCCACAAGGCGCCGCAGCCGTGGCTGGAGGGCGGCGGCACGATGACCATCGACCCGCGCATCGACATCCAGGGCGAGTATGTCGTGCCCAACAAAGAGATCGGCGCGGGCAACACGGGCAACATGACCGGTGACACCCAGTTCGGCTGGCAGACCGGCACCTGCGATATCGACGTGCTCAGCAACGGCCACACCCTCACTATCGACAGCGGCGCAGGCAACGCGCTGTGTTATCTGGGAGCCGTCTCGGGCACAGGCAACGTGGTGCTGCTGATGGCGCCTTCGAGCAGCCATCTCAAGAACGAGCCGCTGCGCCTGGCCGGCGACAAGCCGAACACGAGCACCGGCAAATTCTTTGTCCGCATGGGACGCGTCCAGTTAGAGAAGCCCGACGGCACGGACGCCATCAGCGGCGACGTGGTCGTCGGCGGCCAAGGGTTCAACGACTGCCTGCACTGGGCCAAGAGCAACCAGATCAAGGACAGCGCCTCCATCACGGTGCTCAGCGCCGGCAACAACGGGGCAGCCTACCTGAGCCTCAACGGCTGCAGCGAGACTGCGGCGGCCCTGGTCATGGCGGCCGGCACCGCGGTCAAGACCGACAGTCCCGCCGGCCAGAGCGGCGTGCTGACCGTCAAGTCGCTCACCGTGAACGATGCCAAGAAACCGGCCGGCTCCTACACCGCCGCCACGGAAAAGTGGATCGAGGGCAAAGGCAAGGTCGTCGTCGCGCCGTGAGACAAACGCAAAGTGGTAAAACTTATGTCTAACACCGAAGGACGGTGACCCGCAGTAGAGGGTTGACGAACATCTCCGAGCCTCATGCAAAACCTCACTGGACGCGTAGAAGCGCGCCCACAGAATTATGCACGTTGTTCGGAGGGCCACGCTTCTGCGTGGCCGCGTGGCTCTCTTTCGGCACCCGACTGCGCATCCTGCATATGGCAAGAAATGCGACTTTTTTGTGTCGTTTTAGCAAAGTATTCCGGCTAGACTTGTGTTATTATTTAAACGTTATTCATGGGTAGTAGTATCATGAATGTCGCTTGCTGTGCACGACACGCTGTTAATTGCGCCTGAAAAAGGTGTGTATTTTGATAGCGAGTGCGTTTCACGCAAGGGTCGGGGTAGTAAACGAAACAACGGTTTTGTCGCGTGAGCGACAGAACGCGGCTACAGCAAAGGTGGTTAAGATGAAACAAAGCTTCTCAACACTCCAGTATTCCAACTCCCCAGCACTCCATG
Organism: uncultured Lentisphaeraceae bacterium; assembly: GCA_964643945.1. Classification (GTDB taxonomy): domain Bacteria; phylum Verrucomicrobiota; class Kiritimatiellia; order RFP12; family UBA1067; genus JAHFSX01. The sequence continues at coordinate 9,395 of CAZXVN010000085.1, forward strand.
ACGCCTGTTTGTCTGTCATGGCTGTTGCCGGAAAGGCTGCGTCTCGGATGACACGGAGCTTCGCGGTGGCGGCCTCGTTGTGTGCCGTGGCGAGTATGCCGGACAACGTCTTCGCGCAGGATCCGGATCCGAATCTGATCAGCGTGGACTTCATTTACGACGACTACGACGGCACGAGTTGGGGTCTGAGCGCTCCTTGCGAGGGCGACACCACCCTGGCCGCAGGCGCTGTCCAGAATGCCGACGGCTTGATGTTCACCGGCCAGGCCGGTCCGTGGAACGCCGTCAACACAGGCGGCAACAACTATGGAAATAACTCTGTCGGCCCCAGTGGTTTTCTGAAGAACGGTGCTGGTGTCATTACCACGGTAAAG
>CAZXVN010000086.1:0-2802 GCA_964643945.1 uncultured Lentisphaeraceae bacterium
TTCACCCGCGACCCGGCCACCGGCGACGACAAATTCTATGGCGAATGGCTGGTCAACGCCCAAGGCGAGGACGTGGTGGCGGGCATCCGTACGCCGGGCCCGATCAACAACGACACCAAGAACGAGCAGAACAAGCACCTGCACAGCATGCAGGAGGCGATGCCGGCCACCTACAAGCAGCTCTTTGCCATCCGCAACAAGCTTGAGAGGCATTATGCCGACATGCTCGACATCGAGTTCACCATCGAGGAAGACAAGCTCTGGATGCTACAGTGCCGCGTCGGCAAGCGTACCGGCACCGCCGCGTTGAATATGGCCATGGACATGTTGGCCGAGCGGCTGATTGACAAGAAGACGGCCGTCATGCGCGTGGAGCCGCAGCAGTTGGACGAGCTGCTGCATCCGGTCATCGATCCCGCGTTCGAGAAGGATGCCAAGCCGGTGGTCAAGGGCCTGCCGGCCGGTCCTGGCGCCGCCTGCGGCAAGCTGGTCTTTACGGCCGAGGACGCAGTCGCCTCCGCCCGCGCTGGCAATACGTGCATTCTGATCCGTGAAGAGACCAACCCGGAGGACGTCGAGGGCATGCGTGCGGCGGCAGGTATTCTGACTGCCCGCGGCGGCATGACCTCGCACGCGGCGCTGGTCGCGCGCGGCTGGGGCAAGTGCTGCGTCGTCGGCGCCGGCGGCCTGCATGTGGACGCGATCGCCAAGACCGCCAAGATTGCGGGCTCGGATCTCGTGCTCAAAGAAGGTGATGTCGTGACGCTCAACGGCTCCCGCGGCCACGTCTATACCGGCACCTTGCCGATGATCGACGCGACCGAGAATCCGCGCTTTCAGAAGTTCATGGCGATGGCCGACAAGTTCCGCACGATGGGCGTGCGCACCAACGCCGACACGCCGGCCGACGCCAAGGTCGCCCGCGCGTTCGGCGCCGAGGGCATCGGCCTCTTCCGCACGGAACACATGTTCTACGGCGTGGGGAGCGACAAGCCGCTCTTCCTGCTGCGCAAGATGATTCTCAGCTCGACGCTCGCTGAGCGTCGTCAAGCGCTGAACGAACTCCTGCCTTTCGTCAAGCGCGACATCAAGGCCACAATGGAAGCCATGGAAGGCTTGCCTGTGACGGTCCGCCTGCTGGATCCGCCGCTGCACGAGTTCGTGCCGCAGGGCGCCGAAAAGCAGGCCGAGCTGGCCAAGGCGCTGAAAATCAGCGCCGATGACATCAAGAAGCGCGGCGAAGCGCTGCACGAGAACAACCCCATGATGGGTCACCGCGGCGTCCGCCTCGGCGTGACCTATCCTGAGGTGACCGAAATGCAGGCTCGCGCCATCTTCGAGGCGGCGGCCGAGCTCATCGCGTGCGGCTTGAAGTGCAAGCCCGAGATTATGGTCCCCGTCACCTGCGACGTGACCGAGCTGAAGCACCAGAAGGTGATCATCGCCCGCGTGCATGCGGAGGTGTGCAAGGACAAAGGCATCAAGCAGATTCCGCACATGGTCGGCACCATGATCGAGATCCCGCGCGCCTGCCTGCTCGCCGACAAGATGGCCCAGGAGGCGGAGTTCTTTTCCTTCGGCACGAACGACCTGACGCAGATGACGTTCGGCTTCAGCCGCGACGACGTCGGCGGCTTCCTTACGGAGTATCTGGACAAGAAGCTGTTGCCAGCCGATCCGTTCCAGACGATTGATCAGGAGGGCGTGGGCCAACTCATTGGGATGGCTGTCCAGAAGGGTCGTGCCACGCGCGAAAGCCTGAAGGTCGGCATCTGCGGCGAGCAGGGCGGCGATCTGGCCTCGGTGAAGTTCTGCTTCAAGAACGGGCTGAACTACGTCTCGTGCTCGCCCTACCGCGTGCCGATCGCACGTTTGGCGGCGGCGCAGGCGGCGGTGAAGGGCTGAAGAGCCGGCGCGTGAAGCGCCCCCCGTAAAGAAAAAACCACGTCTTCACACAAAGTGAAGGCGTGGTTTTTTTTTCAGACCGGTTGCTGACAGAAGCTTTGCGGGTCGCGTCTGTTTAGGTCGCGGGCACTTTGGGCGGGGCATCGGCAGCCGGCGGAGTCGCAGCCGGCGGAGTCGCGCCCGGCGGCTGCATGTTTTTCATACGCTCTTCCATCATGGCCTTGCGCTCGTCGTCGCTGAGCTTGCCGTCGCCGTCCTTGTCGAAGCGCTTGATCAACTCCTGCATTCTCGGGCCAGCGTCGGGGCGGCGCTGTCTGAACGTCTCCATCATGGCGGCCTTCTCCGCGTCGTCCAGTTTGCCGTCGCCGTTCTTGTCAAACTCCTTCTCGCGGGCCTTGATGGCCTGCTCTCTCTGGGCTTTGTGGGCCTCCATCATGGCGGCCTTCTCCGTGTCATCCAGTTTGCCGTCGCCGTTCTTGTCGAACTCTTTCTCGCGGGCCAGACGCATTTTCTCGCTCATGGCTTTGCGGGCTTCGAGCATGGCGGCACGCTCTTGCTCGTCGAGTTTGCCGTCGCCGTTCTTGTCAAACTGCTTGAGGGCTTCAGCGCCCATGTTCATGCGCGGGGGCATCTCTTTTCCGCCCGTCGGGGTTTTTTCCTCGGCCAACACAAAGGCCGCAGTTGTGATGATCGCCAGCATCGCGGCGAAACAGATTTTACTCATTGAATAACTCCTTTTGTTCAGCAGATCCGCTGAAGACAACGTTTATTTAAACGGGGCAGATGAGCATTTATTGGCGGATTTTTTGAAAAGTTGCTGGCGCAAGTTTGCGTTGCGTGACTCCGCTCACATTCGCTATGATATCCGGCATGAAACATCTTTTTTTTCTGTTTGTG
>CAZXVN010000087.1:0-9636 GCA_964643945.1 uncultured Lentisphaeraceae bacterium
GGGCGGTGCGCATCCTCCCGACATGGTTGTCCCGAAAACTGGGGTGAATGTCGTGACGAACGATTTCATTTTCAACTACGCGCCGGTTTCCGGCGTGGCTTCCGTGGTTCATCTCGGCGGTGACGGCATGACCGCGTCGCCTCCGTATCCCGCGACGATGACCAACCAGGGCGGCGCGTCCGGCACCGGGACGGTCGTGAGCGTGGAGCTTGTCAGGCCGGGCGTTTACGAGGCGTCCTCGTGGCTGCTGGCCAGCAACACGGTGTCTCTCACGGCGCAGATCGGCGGGAACGGTAATTACCAGAACACGGTGATCCTGATCCCGAGCCTGACGGTGAAGGACGGCTCGACCAACACATGGATGTATCCCGCGAACGACCGGCTGGTGTGGTCGTACCACCGGCACGACGCGGTGAGCGAGGAGACGAACTCGCTCGGCAAGTTGGTCTGGCACCCGATCATGCCGGTCCAATGGCGGGCGGCGCCGATGGACGTTCATTTTTGATTTCCGGCGGCGGGTGCCGCCGGAGAGCGGAGGTTCAAACTGATGGAGGTTCAGATGAAGAAGACGGTTGTGGCCGCATTCGCGGCGTTTCTTTTGGTCGGTGTCGCTCAGGCGGCTGAGCTTGTCGCCCTGAAGAAGGAGTATGAGGTTACGGCAACGAATCCGGTTCAGCGGGCATCGTTTGTCGCCAACAGGCTGGGCGGCGCCGATACCCTGGCGCTGCTGGAGTCTTGCGGATGGGACAGCGCGCGTTTCGTGAACGCGATGGCCGCAAAAGAGGCGCCGGCGGTCACGTCCGCCCTTCACGAGAATATCCACTGGCGGCTGCCCGCCGAGGATAAGGTGGCGTGGGTGCATCCGCTGGCCCGCGCGCTCGGCAAACGGGCGGGGATCGGCTTCGCGCTGACGATCCCGAAAGCGGCCGTCACCGACGGCGTGTTCTCCAACGTGTTCGAGCTGGCCGACCTGCCGGGCGAAGTCTACCGGGACACGCAGAATATCGGCGAGTTCGCGCTGAAAACCAGCGTCGAACGCAAGAGGCTTTTCGCGAAGGACGATCTGCGCCCCGCCGATTACGTCCGGTTCATGCTGAACGGCGGCCCGCAGAAAAGCGCGGACGACGTGGCCTACTGCAAGCGGACCCTGATCGCGAAGCTCGAAAAGGCCGCCAAGAAAAAGCTCCGGGACGAGGGCAAGACGTTCGTGACCCGGAACGGCGTGAACCCGCTTGAGGTAGCCTTGCGGCCCGTGGTGGCCGCGCTGAACGCCCCGAGACTGGAAGGCATCGAGGCGGCCCTGGCCGCGTTCGACATCCTGCTTCCGGCGGGCGCGCGGAGCGAAAAGGTGTGGGCGGCTGTCGAGGCGTACAAGGGCGATATCTTCAGCGGGGAGAGGCCCGCCGATCCCGGCTTGGACGGCGCGGTCGTCGTCATGCTCGGCCCCGACGGCTACAACGCCTGGGTCAAGGAGTTCAACGAAGGGACGGCGACCCCATGAGCAAGGCGCGTGGCATGGTGTGCGGGCTTCTGTGCGTGTGCGCGGCGGCCGTCCTGGGCCAGGAGACCGGGGCGGTCACGCGGGCCGGGCAGGCGGCGCTGAACAGGGCTGTGATGAAGGCGGCGGCTCCGGCTGCGCGTATCGGCGCCAATGGCGTGAAGCCCGTTATTGCGCAGGCGGTCAGGCTCGCCGGCGCGGCCGCGGTCCCCGCGTTGACGGCCAAAGCCGGGTACGCGGCGGACAGGCTGCCTGCGGTCGCGCCCGTCTCGGCCAAGGCCGTTAGCGTGCCGGACAGGCTGCCTGCGGTTTCCGCCGTTACGGCCGCCGCGTGGAATGTGCCCAAAGTCATCCCGGCGGTCCCGCCTGTGCGGCTCGCCGCGGCGGGATATGCCGTATCCGCATCCGGAAGCGTCGTGCCGGTGATCGCCGCGCAGAGCTGGATGAAACCGGCCACATACGTGTTCGTGTTCGCGGAGCGCGGCGACGTGCCGCTGCTATACCCCGAGATCGAAAGCAGGCGTGCGGTTGACTCCTCGCACTTCGGTTATCTGGAATACCAGATCGCGCTCGCCTGCAAGGCCGGTGACACCGCCCTCGCCGATGAGCTGGTCAGGCAGTACGTCAATAAATGGGACGAGGTTTACAAACCGGGACAGTCCTCAACGCATTCCCGGCGGTCCGCAGGTAGCGCCCGACCGCCGGGCGGGCCAAACAGGTAGGGACGCCTCCCCGAGGCGTCCGCAGAGTCCAAGGAGGTTCAACCCATGACCACACACGAATGCAAACAGGAGCGCCGCATCGAGGATACCGAGGCGGCTGCCGACCGCGTGGAAAAAGAGCTGTACGTCGGGCGCGAAGGGCGTCAGCCCGTGCTGGTGCGCGTCGACCGCTGCGAGCGGATCGTCAACGCGCTCACCTACGTCTCCACCGCCCTCCTGATCTCCATCCTCATCGCCGCCGGTTCGCTGCTGTGGCAGTCCGTGGTCAGCCACGCGTCCGGCAAATGATCTCTCGCACTCTCCGTCTGACGCCGGGTGGCGGCAGCCGGACCCGCGCCGGTTGGTTTCCGTAACTCTTTCACAACCGGCGCGGTCTTCAAACCCCGAAAGGACATAGGAGCACTCATGGACAAGACAAGCATCATGGCGTACATCGGCGGCATCGTCCGCATAGCGACCTCGGTGATCGGCGGCTATCTGGCCCAGAAGGGACTGGCGACCCAGGCCGAGACGGAAAGCATTACCGGCGCGGCCGTGCTGGTCGGCACCGGGCTCTGGTCGATCTGGGCCAAGCGCAAGGCGCTCGCGGCGGTGCCGCCCAAGGTTACCGGCGCGGCGGGCCTCCTTCTCTGCGCCCTCATGCTCGGCGCGTCCGGCTGCCTCACCCGCACCCGCTGTCAGGCGCTGACCTTCAACGACTGCGCGTTCACGGTCAACGAGCCGGTGGGTCTGGAAGATCCAGCGTACCCGCGTTCGCTTCAGATCGGCGTCAACGATCAGCAGATCGAGGGCGGCACAGACACCATCGCCTCCGGCAACAAAACCGACCCCTCGCTGCAGGTGCCCATGGGCGACTCCGCCCTCGGCTACCTCGGCCAGCTCCTCGGCGGTCTGGTCAAGGGCAATACCCCCGCCGCCAAGGCCTCTGCGGCCACCCCAGCCGCCCCGGCAACCCCCGGCGCGGCTTGCGCTGACGGTTCCTGCGCCGAGCCGTAGGCTCAATCCTGGTGCGACTGTCGCGATTCCACCGGACGGCGGGCTTCTCTTCCCGCCGTCCGTTCTTTTTTCCGGTACGCGCTTGCCGTAGTCCGCGCCCGTGGTTAAACTGTCCGCATGTTGACTGTAGCCGAATTCATCGCCAAGTGGCGCAAGGTGGAACTCAAGGAGCGCTCCGCCGCCCAGGAGCATTTCATCGACCTTTGTAACGTCTTCGGCCACCCCACGCCCGCCGCTGGCGATCCTACCGGGGCGACCTACTGTTTTGAGAAGGGAATCTCCAAGCACGACGGCGGCGACGGCTTTGCGGACGTGTGGAAAAAGGATTTCTTCGGCTGGGAGTACAAGGGCAGACACAAGGATCTCAACGCGGCCTACAACCAGCTCCTGCTCTACCGCGACGCGCTGGCCAACCCGCCCCTGCTGGTGCTCTGCGACCTTGACCGCATCATCGTCCGTACCAACTTCACGGGCACCGTTTCCGCCACGCACGAGATTCCGCTTGAACGTCTGGGTGACACCCGCAACATCGAAATCATGCGGGCCGTTTTGCACAATCCGGAAGCGCTCCGGCCCGGCCGCACCAGCACCGCCGTCACGCAGGACGCCGCCCGGCACTTCGCCGAGATCGCCGCAGCCCTGCGCGGGCGCGGCCTCGACCCGGCCGCCGTCGCCCACTTCCTCGACCGGATCGTCTTCTGCCTCTTCGCCGAGGACACCGGCCTGCTGCCCGACATGGTGTTCACGCAGATCGTCGCCCAAGTCAAAGGCGACCCGGCCCGTTTCTGCAAACTGCTGGGGCAGCTTTTCGACACCATGGCTGCGGGCGGCGATTTCGGCCCCATGTCCATCCGACACTTCAACGGCAACCTTTTCGATGACCGGACCGTCCTTGACCTGACCGCTGATGACATGGCGCGGATCTCTTCCGCCGCCGGACTCGACTGGAGCGCCGTTGACCCGTCCATTTTCGGCACGCTCTTTGAGCGCGGCCTCGACCCGGCCAAGCGGGCGCAGCTCGGGTCGCACTTCACCAGCCGCGAGGACATCGAACTTGTGGTCGACGCCGTGGTCATGGCCCCGCTGCGCCGCGAGTGGGACGAGACCAAGGCCACGGTCGAACGCCTCCTTGCCACCGGCAAAAAAACCGCATCCCCGAACCCTGAACCCCGAACCCTGACCCCTTCTCAAGACCGCAAGGCCCGCATGGAAGCCGAAAGCATCCTGCACCAGTTTCTTGACCGGCTGCGCGGCGTCAGGGTACTCGACCCCGCCTGCGGCTCCGGCAACTTCCTTTACGTCGCGCTGATCCGGCTCAAAGACCTGGAGAAAGAGGCCGCGGTCATATTCCCCAGCGAAAACGGCCTGAACGCCTTCCTGCCCGGCGTCGGGCCATGGCAGCTCCACGGCATCGAGATCAACCCTTACGCCCATGACCTCGCGCAGATGACCGTCTGGATCGGCTGGCTGCAGTGGATCCACGCGAACGGCTTCGGGTTCCCCGCCGACCCGGTCCTGCGGCCGCTCACCGAAAACATCCGCCTCATGGATTCCATCGTCAGCGAGGCGGGCGAGCCCGAATGGCCCGCCGTGGACTTTATTGTCGGCAACCCGCCGTTCCTCGGCGGCAAGTTGTTGCGCAGGGAACTCGGGGACGTGTACGTTGACCGGATGCTCGCGCTCTGGAAAGACCGTATCCCCGCCGAGGCCGACCTCTGCTGTTACTGGTTCGAGAAAACCCGCGCTCAGCTCAAGGCGGGGAAATGCCGCCGCGCCGGACTGCTCGCCACCCAAGGGATTCGTGGCGGTGCCAACCGCGAAGTCCTGAAGCGGATCAAGGACAGCGGCGGAATCTTTTGGGCTGAAAGCGACCGCCCCTGGGTCCTCAACGGTGCCAACGTCCATGTCAGCATGGTGGGGTTCGACGACGGTGCTGACACATCTAGGGTACTCGACGGCCACAACGTTACTTCGATCAACGCCGATCTCTCCACCTCCGCCGACACCACTCAAGCACGCCTGCTTAAAGCGAACGCCGGCATAGCCTTCATGGGCGACACCAAGGTCGGCCCGTTCGAGATTCCGGAAGCGCTCGCCCGCGAGTGGCTTCCGCTGCGCAACCCCAACGGCAAACCCAACGCCGACGTGTTGCGGCCGTGGGCCAACGGACTCGAACTCCTGCGCACTCCGCAAGGCCTCTGGATTGTTGATTTTCCACCCGGAACCACAGAAGCCGAAGCCTCTCAGTATGAAGCCCCGTTCGAGCACATCCGCAAACACGTGCAGCCGTTGCGCGCGGTCAACAATCGCGCCGTTTACGCCCAACGCTGGTGGATTCATGCCGAAGCGCGGCCCGAGATGCGCATCTCGCTGGCCGCGCTGCCGCGATACATCGCCACATCGACCGTCGCCAAACACCGCCTTTTCGTCTGGTTGGAGAGCACCGTGTTGCCCGACCACGCACTCATAGTCTTCGCCCGCGCCGACGAGCTTTTCTTCGGTATCCTGCACTCGCGCATTCACGAAATCTGGGCGCTCGCCCAAGGCACGCAACTGGAGACGCGCCCGCGTTATACGCCGACTTCTTGTTTCGAGACCTTCCCGTTCCCACCCGGCATTCTTGAACCCCGGCCCTCTGACCTGGAGCCTTCACTTGCCTCCATCTCCACCGCCGCTGCCGAACTCGACCTGGCCCGCCGCAACTGGCTTGGCGACCGGACAGACCCGAAGCGCACCCTGACCGCCCTCTACAACGCCCGTCCCACCTGGCTCGACCTCGCCCACCGTAAGCTTGACGCCGCCGTGGCGGCCGCCTACGGCTGGCCCGCCGACCTCACCGACTACGCCATCCTCGAACGTCTGCTGGCGCTGAACCTGGAGCGGGCGGGGCAGTAAGGAAGTAATTCATGGCCAAACAAAGTGTAACGATAAGAGCGGCATGGATTGGCTTTTCGGGGGGTGTTCTCGCGGCAGTTATTGCCGGCATCGTAGTGATTTGTAGACCGGACAATTCAGCGGTCAGTCCTCAATCGATTGGGGATTTCAAGAGCAACGCCATATCAACAAAGGGCGAACATTCTCCTGTGATTCTCAACTTGCAGAATATTCAGAATGTGTTCCCGACTGTGGTATTTACTAACCAGATGCAAAATTTAATGGTAGTAACCAATGTCGTTTACAAGGACATTGAACCGGATGCGCTGGACGAAAAACAGTTGGCACAGATCCGGGCTTTTGGCGACAGGCGCGGGGTAGAAGTTACGATACCGAGTAATCGCGTAGCGAAAATCAAGACGCCTCGGCGTGCGTTTGATCTCAGTGCTCGTTTAACGTCGGCCTATAATGCGGGTGAAATGTGCACTGCATACGCCATTGCCTGTGAGGGGACAAACTTGTATTGCAATATGGTCTGCCCGTATGAGAAGGAACTCATCATGGTTGAAGGTGAATTCCTCTCGATCGCTTCCTTTTCTTACTCCGTTCTTGCTGAGTACTCGATGTACAAGAAAGACTACACGAATGCGCTTCAACTGATCCGGCACGCGCAAGACATTTCAAATGAAACAAACGCTTTTCACATCGCGATGCAGGCTGCATTGTTCCAATTGAATGGAGAAGACAATGAGATGGGGGCGTTGCTCGGATTTGTCAGAGACAGTTATCCGGAAGAGACTCGTTATGCGGTCTTAAACACGGTGACGAAAATGGGGTATTTACTGCCTTACAGATTAAAAGAAACAGCCAAAGGAAGATATGACATTCAACCATACAATCAGTTGTCGCACGATTTCAAGTTGTCAAAGGAGCTGGAGTTTCCATTGATCTTCCAGATTCAGGCAGGATCCGTTGCAAGCAACCCGACAATCATGCGTTTGGTCGGACTGAACCAATATGAACCGGTCGATCTTGCTTCTCATTTTAAGAGTGTTATTGAAAAGCTGGAACAAGACGCCGCATGTAAAAGGGCCAATTAGACATACGGCGATTCAAAGGGGCATAATTGCTCATTCGACAAACGCCGAACACAGCCCCGTTTTATTGGTGCTTCACGCATTCTTCCGGACTCGGCATCGAGTGGCGGGGCACCGTGCAACAAGGGGATTGTCCGTTCAAGGCTGGCCGTAGTGTAACCGACTTGAGCCTTCTCATTTGGAACGCCACCATTTCCGTAAAACGTATAAGAATCCGATGGACGTCAACACAAGGATAACAGCAACCGGGATATAGCCCGTTGGCAGACTAAAACGATCACGTGATCGACTTTCATATTCGTTTGAAGTAGGAAGGAGTGGCAGAGTCTCCTTGGCGCAGTACTCTTGCGGCCTCTCATTGCGAAGAACCGCATCCCTTTGTTTTGCCTTACCGCTCGCGTAAAATGCAACCAAATTGGGAATGTGCTTATCCGTTGCAAAGACCCGAGCCACCTCCCTCAACAGATTCTGTATTTCCGGCTCCCGATAATTATAAGAAAGGAACCAGCGTTTATCGTTTTCAGGCCTGAAAAGCATCATGCTCAATTCGTTCTTCTTGACCTGTCCTTTCTCATACAATTTCAACAGGCGCTTGAGGCAGCTCAAGTAAGCTTCGGGTGGCAAGAAGAGAAGGGCATGCTCCTGAATGAGTCTCGCGTTCTCGTTAACAGCGATCACACTCCAGTTATCAAGAATCTGCTCCCATCTGTTGGTTGTGACCGAGACCAGGCCGCAGAAAGAGGGGGCTGCCTTGACTTCAGAAAATATTTGTGACATTGCAAAATGTTCACCTAGAGGGGCGTTGATTTCTTTGTCAACTTGTGTGATTAGATCCCTGACTCTATGTAGAGCCTCGGATTCAACTGACTGTTCGCTTTGAGCAAACCCATGTAGCAGGCATGCGCCAAAGCAGACACCGAACAAGACTACATGTCGTTTATGGTGCATATGCTCTTACTCCCGGCGGATTGGTGACTCCAGATTCATAATAACGCCAATAGTACTTATCCGAGAACTTTGCGTTTCTGTTAATGTTGTCGGGGCCTGCACTGATCCAGCGCCCATCATAATCGACAATACCGCAATGCCCTGATTCACCGCTCTCTCTGCCACTGGCAACAACAAAACCGGGCTGAGGTTTTGTGTTTAGAGGCAAGAGTGTCCAGTTGGGTATATTCATGTTCAGCATGCCCGCCCATCGGTTGGCCGAATGCGGCCCAGACAAATAGACCCCGTTAATGGGAGGATCGACATCCGCCCCAGACGCCTCACACATATCCGCTACAAATACGTTACACTTAGGATTTCCTGTGAAAAGGCCCAAAGGATCAACAGACAAAGGCAGCTCGCCATCTGCGGCATAATAGGTGCTGCCGAGTCTGTTAATTGCGGTGTTACGCAATGTTCTCTGGATCTCCGTGGCGACGACACCGAACGTATCTAGATCGTTTTTTTTCAAATCGCTGTAATTATCATCCTCCGTACGCTCAAGCAATCGCTCTATTGAAAATGTGGCTTCTGAAAGGAAGGCCTTAACCCTGAACACTCCGCTAGTCGTAGTGGTGAATTGATAGAGCACACCGGTTGCGTTGTTTCCAAACGATGTCCAGTTGCCCCATGTCCCGTCATCACACAATTGTTGGTAAAACCATTTTGGCTCACCCACAGGCAAAACATAGTTGGCAGGAAGAATGTTTGCCATCATTACAACAGTTTCCCCTTCTTTAACTACAAGACCATTTATCGGCATTCCGATGAGTTCCACTGATTCAATTACAATACCGGATATTTTCAGCGACGTTGCGCAGGACACGCTTGTCACGCTGCCTGTGCCGGTGAAGGTATAGGTCAGCGTCGCGGTGCCGTTGCTCACCGCCTCGATGTACAGGTCACAGCCGGGATAGGCCGCGAACTCGGCACCGTTCACGCCGTTGGTGACCGTCTGTCCGTTGACCAGCAGAGGCGTGTTGGTCGACGCGGGGCTGGAGGTTGTCCAGACCCTGAACGACCCTTCCCCGCCGTCGAGCGAGAGGGTGAACATGCCCGGCACGAGCACGTCCGTGACAAGGCTCACCTTGCGGAAAACGTTTGACGCGACCGGCATGCCCCAGCCGTACTCTTCTGAAAGCGAAGCGTGGTTCCCGATGTCCGTCTCATCAACAACCCCGTCGAAATCAAGGTCGCCGAAAAGCTGCACGTCCAGCACCGTGTAGCGGCACTCGTCCGTGTCGTCCGGGTGCAGCTCGTGGCTGAACGTGGCATAGGCGTCCCCGGCTTGCGTGCTCAGTTCTTCGCCCTCTGCGTAAAGCTGGGTTGGACCGTCCAGCCTTGAGCCCACCGTGACCTCGCCCGTGCCGTCGGGGTCGCGCCACAACCTGAGGTTCTGGGAGATTTCGCGGACGATGTTGGTCTTCACCCCGGACTGCGTCCAGTTGGCGTGCGCGGGACA
>CAZXVN010000088.1:0-4560 GCA_964643945.1 uncultured Lentisphaeraceae bacterium
CCACCGGCGCAAGCGTGCAGCAGCCCAGGCACGCCACCTTCTGCAGGGTGAACACGCCTTGGGGATCGGTGTCTTCGTTCCCCTTGCATTCAAGATGACGGGCCAAGGCGTCGTAAACAGCACCGGCACCTTTGACATGGCAGGCGGTCCCGACGCACACTTTGACCGTATGCAATCCCGCCGGCTGGTGGCGGAACTGGGAGTAGAAGCTTGCAACGCCGGTCAGGCCGGCGGGAGAAATCTCCGTTGTCCGGCACACGTGCAGCAGCAGTTCTTCGGGAAGGTAGTGGAAACGCTCCTGGATGCCCTGCAGTATCGGTATCACTTTGTCGGGCGTGGCGCCGACACGCTTGACAAGTCCATCGACCCACCCGGCAGAAGCGGGATCCAGGGAGTTGATCGGGACGCCGCTCATATCACCGGCCTCCGATGCAAAAGATGTTGTTTTCCCTGCATTTGTAGATATTATGAGGGGAGGGGTTGAAGCAAGTCAACCCCTTTGCCCCGTGTTTCCGGTTTTGATCTGGCGCACTCATTTCGTACTCTCATGAATCGGCCTGTGCCTTGATATACGCCTGGATGTTCAATGCCTCCTGTTCCACGCTGTCCAAACGCTTTCTGTAAACCTTAGTGTAGATTTCCTTGTCTTCGGGTGTCATACCTTCCGTCCAATCTCCGGAATGCGGCAGCGCCAAGTCGATCCAACAGGAGAGCTTATCCATTTCTTCCTTCGTCATTTTCACATTCTCATGGCCTTTCTCTAGCAACGCGACCAAGGGGCTGAGAGATGAACCCTGAGAGTATGGCGGGATCATCTCCGGCACAGACCAACGGCCTATCCAATTCAGGTACCTGGATTTTTCCGCGATCACGCCGAGCACCTGTTGCGTGTCATTCGCGGGAGGGGCGGGCCTGTCGGTGGAAATCAACGCATGGTACGACTGGTTCCAAAACTTGCGCGCCTCCCCGTCCCAGACCGGCGTGGCCCGCAAGTCGGGTGGCTTGGTATCGCCCCCCTGGTGGCACTTGACGCACTTGGCATCGAGAATGGGCTGGATCACCTGCGGGAAACTAAAGCCTTTGCCCGTGATGTCATAAAACGGCTCAAGCGGTTTGATCCCGGCCTTCTGGGCCATCGCTGTCGGCTCGTTAGGAACCGCTTCATTCTTGTTCTCGTGGCAGCCTGTGCAACTGAAGATTTCGCCGGGCATCAGCGTTGACCAGGAACGCATGGTCTGTACAACATGCCCGTTCGTATCGATAGCCTGGAAGTACACCGGCGTGCGTGCCGGAACTTCGAAGGCGACCGAGCCGTCTCCAAGAACAGGAGCTTCTCCCAAGACGCGTTTCACATCCCATGCAGCCAGATCGCTGATGGTGGAGGGCCCATGCTTGCGCCCTATATCCGTGGCCATGAATTCCAATGCCACGACCCGGATCTTCTTCACGGTGCCCCGCTTGATGCCCTGCAGTCCCGGCCCGTGATAAATGTCCTGAAGGGTGAAAGCACCCGTCTTCTTACGCCAGTCTGAGGAGTCGGGCGGCTGCAGGGGAAGCGGGCGCGGGACCAGCGGAACAGGCTGGTTGCAGGAGATGGCCGGGTCCGAAGCCATGAGCACCCGTTCGCCCTTGATATTCATGAAATAGATTCCAAACCGCTGTTCCCCATCGGGCCGGAATGTCACCAGGTAGTTTTCCTCATCCAGCGGGTAAGGATACTGCCATTGGTCACCGTCCTGCCCGTACTGGTCGACCTTAATGACGCCCTCCGGCTTCCTGACCGGTGCCACAAGGGTCACGCCGCTGGTTTCCTGCCGGCCCCTGGATGGGTCAATGATGGCCAGTTTGCCGCGTTGCTGAGTATGGTGGCCGGAAAGGATGGCCAGGACCTTCCCTGTCCCCGGAATCCCGCGGGCGTGAAGAATGCTCGTAGGGAAATACGAGTTGTTGCCGTAATACTCGGTTTGATGCGCACCGTTCGGGTACATCTGAAACAGGGGCTGCGGATAGATCTGGCCGCGGTCATTGTATTCCCAGCGCGTATAGGTGACGAGCCCGCTTTCCGGGTGAACCTGGGGAAAGTTGGTGTTGACCTGATCGAAGCCGATCCGGCGCATGTATTTCCCGTTTTTGTCCATTACATACATGTTGCTCACACTCACGTGCCAGCAGTCCACGTTCTGGAAGCATCGCGTAGAACTGAACATGATGTTGCCGTCGGGAAGATAGACCCCCTCATAGTCGGCCACGCCCTGGCCAAAGGTCAGTTGGCGCACCTGACGCGTTGCGAAGTCCATCTCGTATAAATGGTAGTCATCCCCGCGAGCCGACTTCTTCCAGGCGAAGAGGATGCGCGTGCCGTCATACGACACGTCCGGGTCACGGAACACACCGTCACCGTCGTAGATAAGGGTGGTCTCTTTGGCTGCAAAATCATCGCCAATCTCCAACAGGCAGAGACTGGAGCCACCCGTGAAGTTGAACTCCTTTACCACGCCGTTGGGATTGAGAACATCTTCGTCGCTCACGGCATCTGTATAGGCGTAGTGTGAGCCGCCCATGTCAAAATGCTTGGTAAAAACAATCCGCTTCAGCTTTGCCGCATACGGCGCCAACAGCCTGCGTCTCAGGTCGTTTTGTGATTCAGCGGCAAATGTTCGGCCTAGGCCGACCAGGACAGACAGCGATAAAATTGTGATTGTCTTCAACATCCGATGTATGGACCTCCTTCCACATTTGCTGGCCACGAAGCTAAAGATGTTTGAACTATTTCACACTATAACGGGCAAAGCAAGCGGGATTTGCGTCAAACTGAGCGCAGACGGGCGCCCCTGTCGAGCTGACGAAAATTGCGGCGCGCCCGGTCTCGACAGCGGGGCGGAGAAGACCGTATACTGAGCACACATTCGCGAATATGCTTCGGATAAGAAGCGGGGGGAACCTGTTTGTGAGCGAGACCCAAAAACTGTTTCTGATCGATGTGATGCCGCTGCTGTACCGAGGGCACTTTGTTTTTCTGAAGGACCCGCGCATGACCAGCACGGGGATCAACACATCCGCGCTGACCACTTTCGCCTCCATTGTTTTGCAGATCCTCAACGAGCACGCGCCTACGCATGTGGCGTTAGTGTTGGACTCAACGACGCCCACTTTCCGGCATCTGGCCTATCCTGCTTATAAGGCGCAGCGCCAGAAGATGCCGGAGGACCTTGCCGCAGCGATCCCGATGGCCATCGAGCTGGCTGAGGCGCTGCGGATTCCCATCCTGCGTGTGGACGGCTTTGAGGCGGACGATGTGATGGGCGCCTTGGCAAGGCGTGCGGCGGCCGAGGGATGGATCACCTATCTGGCGACCCCCGACAAGGATGTGGCGCAGCTTGTGGGTCCGACGACCTACCTGTTTCGTCCGGGCAGGGCCAATGTGCCCGCCGAGATTTACGATGTTGCGACGGTTTGCCAGCACTGGAACCTGACATCGCCCAGCCAGATGATCGAATACCTCGGTTTGGCAGGCGATGCGTCCGACAACATTCCCGGAATTTTCGGTGTGGGCGAGAAAACCGCCACCGCGTTGTTGGCGCAGTATGGGACGATCGAGCAGGTGCTCGCACATGCGGCCGAACTGAAAGGCAAGCTGGCCGAGAAGGTGGCGGCAGGTGCGGAGATCGCACGGCAGAGCCGTGACCTCGCCACCATCCGCACCGATGTGCCGGTGCCGATTGAACTGGACGCGCTGGCGCGGCGTGATCCCGATGTGGACCGCTTACGGTCCGTGCTTAAAAAGTATGAGCTGTTTGCGATCGGCAAGCGGCTGCTGGGCGATGCTTTTGAAACGATCAGCGCCGAGAAAGCGCCGGACGCCTACAAGACGCTCGCGCAAGTGCCTCACACCTACGTGTGCGTGAAGAGCGAGGCCCAGGTCCAGACGTTGTTGAAAGCGTTAGAGGCTGCCTCTGAGTGGTCGTTCGATACCGAGACCACTGGACTCGACCCGCGGCACGACCGGTTGGTGGGCATGTCGTTCGCAACCGCGCCGGGCAAGGCGTGGTATGTGTCGGTGCCCGAAGAGCGCGAGGCCTGCCGTACGTTTCTGGCGCGGTTCGCGCCGCTCTTTGCAGACCCGTTTAAGGTTAAGGTCGGCCACAACGCCAAATTCGACCTCACGATTCTCCGGCAGTACGGCATCGAGCTTCGCGGCGAACTGCACGACAGCATGTTGGCGCACTATGTGATCGATGCGGCGGACCGTCACGGCATGGACCATCTGGCTCGTCAGTACCTGCACTACAATCCTGTTCCCATCACCGACCTGATCGGTGCGAAGAAGAAGGGGGTTGAGCAGGGCAACATGGGCGAGCTGACGCCTGAACAGATTTCTGACTATGCGGCGGAAGATGCGGACGTGACCTTGCAGCTCGACCGGCTCTTGCGTAATGAGGCGCGCGATGCGGGCTGCCTGAAAGCGCTGGCCGAGAACGAGGAGCCGCTCATCGCGGTTCTGCTGGACATGGAAACCGAAGGCGTGCGTATCAACGCGGAGGCCTTGCGGATCTATGGCCG
>CAZXVN010000089.1:0-6235 GCA_964643945.1 uncultured Lentisphaeraceae bacterium
GTTTGAAGCCCTTGGGAGTGACCATCAGATCGCCCTGCATGGTGGCGCCGGCGGCGGGTTGGGTTTCTTCGAAGGCGCGGTTTTGCACCAGTTCGGCATAGATGCCGCCGTCGCCGGCGTGGTTGATCTCCTCGTAGAAGATGCCCCAGAGGGAGGGGCTGACCTTCACGCCGGGCTTGTCGGCCTGAACCGTGATTTTCGCCGAGCGCATCTCCGGCTGCCCCTCGGCCAAAGCGAACAGCCCTGCCGCCATCATCCCCGTTAGCGCCATACTGATCTCTTTCATTGGTGTCCCCCGTCTTTACTTGTTAAAAATCATCTTCGAAAGCTCGTCGAGAGTCGGTGTCTGACTCTTGACTCCGCTCTCGCCACAGAATGATCGCGGTTCCGCCGTTACCTACGAGAATTACCCCATTCCCGTTATCCATTTCATTATTGCAGTATTGTTATTTGGGCGCAACTGTTCAATATCTTTCATTCATTTTAGAAGAATCACAGTTTTTTCTCTCCCCCCTCTTTACTTCCAGTTCGACGGCCTCAACCTGCGCCGCCGGCAAGCCCCCTCGAAAAGCGAAGCGATCACGGGGCAAAGCGGATTCTTGAGCCATCCCCCGTCCACACGACACGTCCCATCCGTCCATGTCCATCAGTGTTTGTCCCTACTGGCGAGCCCGCCTGCTCGCCGCACAAATGGCAGACGACCGCCGCCTCCCGCTCGAAAACGAGGCCGCCCACGCCTGAGTTCGTAGTGGAGCCGTAAGGCGCTTCCCTCTCACCACTCCCCACATCTCCCACCTCTCACACAACTCCCACACCCCCCCATGACCACCAGCACATTCCCCAACATTCTCATCTTGCTCGCCCACCTGACAGGCCGCGCCCAACGCTCCGCGCTTCACACCGCAATGCTCAGCGAAGAAGGTCAATTCTTCCGCGAGAAGCTCGAAGCCCTGCGCCAACTCTGGAACACCATGCCCGCCACATACGAATCCGTAGCGAAAGTCCGTGCCGCCCTCGCACAGTTCCACTTCTTCACTGCCAGCGCCGATTGGTACATCGTCGAAAAAGACACCGACCCCGACGGGGCAGGCCAGATCCAAGCCTTCGGCCTGGCCGACCTCGGCTATATCAGCCTGCCCGAGATCCTCGAATGCGGCGCAGAATTGGATATCTATTTTGCCGCAAAACCCGTTGCCGAGATCACCGGACGCTGCTTGGCGTAATAAGACAGAACAAGCGAGAGCTTTCGCCTCCGCCGATTTTTAGGATGTTACTCAACATCATTCTCGCATGAACCTAATCGGCAGGACGGCGAATGAACAGAACTTGGCCGTTTGTTGGATTGACCCCGACCTTATACAGGTAGTTTTCAATCGTACAGTCCGATAATGGAGCCGCGAGAAAGGTGACCACACGAAAAGCTCGGCCGTTTCTTTCCTCCGAATGCACGGAAAAAGAGCAGATATCCGATATGCCAACAGCGTCCTTTATTGCATCCAACGCTATACGATGGGTTTCATCACTGGACAAAGTCGGCTCGGCCCATTCGATCTCGATCAAAGACTTGTCCAAAGGCAAGAATGAGCCGGTTTTGAAATCTCGTGCAATCAACTCCAAGGCTGTTTTTGAAACGGGGCTAGGTGTGCCAAACGAGTTCCCTTTGATCTGGACAGCAATTCCATCCTGCATGTCAATAGCAATCTTCCCTAAATACCCGTCGGCAACCTCCGTTCCGACATACATGTCCTTCTGAAGAGTCTCGTGTCGTTTGGTTCCAAACACCGTCACATAGACCTCTTTGTCGTCTCCAGAAGGCCGGATAGTAATTCGTTGGATAGGTTCCGTGTTCTTGATCACGCGAAAATCCTTGAGGCCGCCGCGGCTATCGTGTGCGACAACCACAAGTGGAGCTTTCCGGATTTGTGCATAGGAGCCCATGTCGCGTTCACGGCAACCGGCGAGAAGCATCAGACAGACAAGAATCGGTGTCCAGATGGCTTTCATAATAGGTTTTGTAGAACGACAAAGCGGAGGCGCGATATCCCGTCGCCTCCCGCGCCTAGTTCGGCAGGCATTACCTTTCCCGCATCTTTCGGATCAGCGCATCATAATCCGCGTGGGAACCGATCCAGAACCAGATGGCGGCATCGTTGTTAAGCACACACACGGCACGCCAGTGAAGACCGATTCTGACCGAATATATAGGCTCACGCGAATGGATGCACTTGAACTGGAGAGAAGGATGGTGCGGGTCGGATTGCCAGCGAGCGTATGCCCGGCGGGCCAATGCGCACACCTCGTCCGGCAATTCTCGCAAGCGGTTTCGGAAGGCTTCTGTAGTCTCAGAAGTCATGGGAGACGTCCATCACCCTCGTCTTGCCTTTGCGGTGTTCTGCGAGCGCATTACCGGCCAACTTGGCCAGTTCATGCTGCGAGGACTTGAAGGATGCATCCCACTGAGCGTCCACGTCGATCTCGGTCAGAAGCAGGTGCGCAAGCGCATTCTGTCTCTCGGCGGGCAACGCCGACACCCGTTCAAATGCCTTTTCCAGTAGTGCTGTCATGAAAGTATTTAACTCCTAACCAGTGTGTTTTTCAACTGTTTTCTGTTTGTGTGTTTTCTGTTTGTGTAGTCCGCCTCAGTGGTCATTCGGGCCTTTCCCTCCGACACCCCCAAAACCAAAACGCACCGATAATGGCAAGCGGATGAGTAACCCAGATCGAGTACGTGTGAATGCGACTGTACTCGAAGAAGGATCTCGTAACCTCGGTATAGTGCCCGTGACTGGCCACAAAGAATCTGCCACCTTCCTCTTTGCCATTCACGGCGTCACCGCCGTTCTTGGCAGCGACAACGAAGCAGGCCACGAAATTGATGATGGCAACGAGCCAGACGGCTCGCAGCCAGACGGGGGCGTCCTTCCACTTCCGAGTCAACTTGTCTTCTGGCGTCATCTTCTTGTTTGTGCCCAACGGCCCGGTTCAGCGGCGGCGCGAAGCGCCGTCCGCTGCAATCGGTTGTTAGCCCACGACCTGGCCCGCATTGAGCATGATGAGCCCGACATAGCGAATCGGCTCAATCTTTGCGGCCTCGCTCAGGACAGACCGACGATGGCCCGGAGTTCAACACAGCACTATTTCTTGTCGGTCCACGCGTCAGCCAGGTCCCACTCGTAGATATAGCCACGCACCGATTCCGTTTTACAGTCCCACCAATGCTCCACCCGTAAGAGCGCCCCCCAATCATGAAGACTGAGCAATACTTCCAAGTGGCAATGGCTTTGGAGTCTTCACAAGTGCCCCAGCCTTGAATCTTCTCCTTCGTAAACCCTCCTGACGGCAGCATAAACGTAAGAAGTCCAAAGTACTTGATTGGGTAGATTCTATCGGTGGTCAGGGTGGGCGCAACTTGCGTCCAGCAGCCGATTCCGTTTCCGATTTCTCCTGATACTTTAAGGCTGACATTCGTTGTGTAGGTAATGTCCTTAAACTCTCCAGATCCAGTGCATGCTGGGGTGTCTGATTTTCCTTCAAACGTTCCGACTACTTTTCCGAGTGCCATGATGTTCTCCTTTTCGTTTCTTACTCATCACCAGACCGGTGGTGATGGCAGATTTGTTAAACCAGGCCCAGCCGCCTGGATGATGACTTGTCACATACCATCCTGAAGTTACCCTGTATTTCATCTCCTGTTCACAGTATCATATAGTGCTCTTGACACTTTTCCCGGTTTCTACCATACTCCCCCCCATGCCAATCATGCGCTTTGCCATGAAATCGCTGCGTCAGCCCGGTTCCGGCTTGATTTCGGCCTATGCGGACCGGGGCCGACCGGTGCAGGCCGATAAAATGAATTATCTGTTCAATTAATGGGGGGGTCATGAACGTACGATGGCCTGTTCATGCTGCAGTTCTCGGATTGTTGCTCGCGCTGCTCTCCGCACGATCAGTTCGTGCACAGGGTTACGAATGCTTCCTGAGAGGTCAGGACCAGGGCGAATCGACCAACGCCACTCACCGGAACTGGAGCGACGTGACCGCTTGGCGCAACGAAATGATACCCTCTTCGGGTTATAGCGACCTTTACATAACCAAGCCTTTGGATTCCTCCTCGCCCGGTCTCAGTCTTATGGTCGGTAGGGGAACGTCGTTCCATGGCAACGTTCAGTTCGACTGCCTCCTCCGCGGTACGACGAACCTCATCTACCGTATCGACCTCGACAACGTAACGGCACTCGGTATCCGCATCTGGACGGAGAAACCCAATACCGATCCAAGGCCCTTGGAGGAAATCCAACTCCGCTACACACGTGCGACTTGGACCTATAACAAATACGATCCGGTGAGCGGCGCATTCGTCCGGTCATATACCGCCACGTGGCCGTAAGGGGCTTTGTATGCCGACTATCGGACATACACCAAGCGGGTTGATCCTCGCGACACTGCTATGCGCCTGTGCATGCACCAGCCACGCGAACTTCTACCTGTTGATGGACGGCATCCCCGGTGACACCACCAACCCGGCCCACATGGGCTGGATTGATGGTCTGACGCTGACAACCGATAACACCAGCAATGCGCCCCCGGTGGTCGAGAAGGGCGAACCGCCGCCCATCGAGAACACCACCAACTTCATGGTGCGGATCGAAAAGGCCATCGACAGCGCATCCCCGCTTCTCTGCGACCGGATTGCGAGGGGTGCGTCTGTGACCAACGGAATGATCGAACTGACCCGCACCGTCGGAAACCGGCAGCGCTTCTACCAGATCAAACTTCACAACATCACGCTGCACAGCTTGTCGACGGCGACGACCAACTGCGCAACGACACGTCCAACCGAATGGCTGCGCCTCTCCTGCACGAAAGCTGAGTGGACGTATGTCCAATACGACCCCGTCCGCCTTAACCTCGCCTATGGTGATTTCTACACGTGGCTGGATTGGCCCAGCCTGGAGGGAGGCGCTATAAATCCTGATCGGGACACCGACAGTGACGGTATTCCCGATATGATCGACAAGGACATCGACAACGATGGACTGCCCAATGAATACGAAGCTGACTACAAACTGTTGCCCACCGTAGACGACTCCTTGGACGATCTGGACGGCGACGGTTTCCCAAACCGGGATGAATACTGGGCCGGCACCAACCCCGCAGACTCGCTGAGCCTTTTCCATATCAGTCGGCTGGCGATCGACGAAAGTTTCGTCCACGTCACCTGGTCAAGCGAGAAAGACCGGACGTACGACGTCTACACGGGTTCCAGCCCGAGCGGGCCCTTCAAGTACCTGAAGTCCTTCCCGGGCAAGGAATCGGAAACGTCGGCCGATTTCCGGCAGGACGAGGTAGGCAAGTTCTTCCGCGTCACAACCCCGGCAATCATCCCGTGAAATGGAAGGTGCGCCGTCAGACCGGGCACGACTTCTCCATCCACCGCCCGGAACCTTCAAAAAGAACAAATTCGGCCCCACCGCCCACCGTTAATGCCTACATTCACAATAGGCACAAAGCGTAACACATAACCGGCGGCCTGATAAACCGAAATCCGAGCGTCCTCCGTACTGCGTACCCCTCAATCCGCCACGTCCACGCATCCCCGTCCACAACCCGGCAGCGCCATCCGTCCCATCCGTCCCATTCTCTCAAAACTCGGCAACTCCCATCCAATGGCCGAGAACCTCAGCCAGTGTATCGCGTGAAGAACCTCGGGCGGAATATCGCTCTCGGTCAACCACCAACACCCATTGCCTTTCCCCCACACCCCGTGCCCCGCGAGGGGTGTGGTAGAAGGGCAAAGGAACCCTCCGCCAAAACCCCGGCCCGCCGGCCCAAACCGGCGGGCTTCACTTTTTCAAGGAGCCGACACATGAAAAACCCCGAAGCGCTCACCCTCGCCATGGACTACGCCGCCGCAATGGAATCCTGCGCCGCCTACATCGCCGTCCGCAACCCCGCCATCCGCACACCCGAAGACGCCGCCGCGTTCCTGCGGCCGATCATGTTCGCCGCCAGCAACAGCAACACACAGGAAACCTTCTTCGCGTTGCTCAACACGAAGCAACGCCCAATCGGAAGCCCGCGCGAAACTGCGCGCGATCTACTGGACTCATGTCCAATCTCCCCCTCGATCGTGCTCCGCGCGGCCGTCCAAGAGAGCGCCGCGTCAGTCATCCTGGCCCGCACGCATCCCTTATATTGAAACCCTCAACCTCTCTCCCTTCCCTACTGACCTGGG
>CAZXVN010000090.1:0-1757 GCA_964643945.1 uncultured Lentisphaeraceae bacterium
ATGTTACACCAGTAACCGTAACCGACACAATTATTGTGACCGGACGTGCCCCACGGCAGCCCATGATCGCAGAACCCGCCCCGCTTGCAGCGGGAGAAAGTCGCATCACAAGTCATATAACTGATGCTGCCGACCGGATAGAAAGAGACGCTCAAGGAACCCGGCAACACGCCTTGCTGCGAAATGCTGGGCCCGTCCCCGGTCAAATGGTTGCTGTTCTGGGCCCAATAGTAACTGCCCGGCAGGTCGGCGGTCACCCGCGCCGTCAGGCTGGTCTCCCCGGCGTGCAGGCAGAGATAGCCGCCCGACCCGAGTTGAACCACGGGAACAGCCAACGACACCGTCCCCGCCCCTAGGCCGTTGTTGGCGAACCCGCCCGTGGCACCGTTCTGTGCGATGCAACCCTGTGCGGTGACCGCCACATGGACGCCAGGCGCGTTGAAGAGACTCAGCGTGCGGACCGTGTTCGTCGCCAACAGCAGGCTGAACTGTGTCCGCCCAGCAAGCGTTATGGGATAAACGCCTATCGAAAGTACGGTGACGGGAAGGGGCGTCCCCGAAACCGTGAAGTTGACAAGCCGCGCGCCCGGCAACGCGGCGGGCACGTCGTTGCTGACCGCATCGCTCGTGCCGTAGAACAACTCCTGCCACAGCGGGTAGCCGTCGCCGTCCGCGTCGGCGTTGCCGTTGGCCCACGTCGAGGGCTCGGGATCAACGCTGTCCGCGAGGCCGTCATGGTCGGTGTCGGGATCGGCGGCGGACGTGATCGACGCGACCGCCAGTTCAACGGCGTCTGAAAAACCGTCGGAATCGGAATCGGCCAGGCGCGGGTCGGTGCCGTATATCATCACCTCGTCATACGTGGAGACCCCGTCGCCGTCATGGTCCTCGTCGCCGGGGTCGAGCATCCCGAAGGCACGCCAGCGCAGCTCAAGTCCGTTCACGAGTCTGTTGGTGTTGTTGAACGCGTAGGTCTCGCCGCCGCCGTTGTGCTGGGCGCCGATCACGAAATTCGTGAGCGACAGCGCGTTGGTGAAGGCGTATCGGTAGGTGAAATCGCCGTTCCAGAAAAGCTCGGCCTGGATGGTCACCGGCGAATTGGTGTCGCGCCCCGCGAACACGTCCTGCCACGTGAAGAGCATGCTGTTGGAACCGGTCGACGCCTGCCAGAACCGGCCTTCCGGCGGCGCTATGCCGATGGAGCCCTGCAGCGGGGCCAGGAAATCGATATAGGTCCCGTCAGGCATCTCCCCGGCGCGGGGCGAGTCCTTGGCCCGGTTGAACGAGAGCATGCCGCTGCTGGACACATGCACGCCGTCCACGGAGTTGGTGCCGAGGATGAAGCTCCAGTTCGTCGCGGGCTGCCAGAAGGTCTCTTCCGCAAGTCCCCGCCGCGTCCAGCGGGGGAAGACGGCCGCGCTGGCGGAGACGTCCAGCGCGAACGCCTCGTTGGTCACCGCCGGCAGCAGCGCGAAGCCCGCCTTGAATTGGTTCGTGGACAGGCGCAACCCGTTCTGGCCGCCCATCATCGCCGTGCCGCCCTCCGTGCCGCCGGCGGCATCCTGCTCCTGCCCCGGCGGCGTCACGGCTTCCTCCTTGGTGCCGCCGTACAAGGTCGCCAAGGCGACCATCAGGCAAAAAAGCACGGCCGCCGCAGAAATGCCGTTCCTCAACAGTCTGACCTTTTTGGCGATGGCATGCGTCCGGCACTCCGTCTCGACGCGCCTGACGACATGTATCAGGAAAAACACGCCAAG
>CAZXVN010000091.1:0-4981 GCA_964643945.1 uncultured Lentisphaeraceae bacterium
GGCAGAACGGGACGTACGTCTTTGTGGTCGGTCCGGACAATACCGTCGAGGCGCGCCTGGTGAAAATCGCCAGAAACGTCGATGAGGCGAGCATCATCGCCGAAGGCCTGCAAACCGGCGACACCGTGGTGACGGACGGACAGCAGCGGCTGGGCCCGGGCGTGAAGGTGGCGATCACCGGCACGGGCCACGGACGGCCTGCGGGGCAAGATGTTCCATGAACCTTTCCGCGACCTTCATCCATCGGCCCGTGATGACGACCCTCGTGATGGTCAGCATTCTGCTCTTCGGACTGCTCGCCTATCGGCAGCTTCCCGTCAGTGACCTGCCGAGCGTGGACTACCCCACAATCCAAGTCTCGGCCAACGTGCCGGGTGCCAATCCCCAAACCATGGCCTCGGCCGTGGCGACCGTACTCGAGAAACAGTTTTCCACCATCGCCGGCATCGACACGATGACCTCCGTGAGCATGCAGGGCCGCTCGCAGATCACGCTGCAGTTCACGTTGAACCGTAACGTCGACGCCGCGGCGCAGGATGTGCAGGCCGCGATCGCGCGCGCCCTGCGGCAACTCCCGGCCAACATGCCCACGCCTCCCTCGTATCAAAAGGTCAATCCTGCGGACACGCCCTTTCTTTATCTGGTGCTGACCAGCCCCACGCAACCGCTCTCGACGCTGGACGAGTTCGGCCAGACGCTGATCGGGCAGCGCATTTCGATGGTGGACGGCGTGGCCCAGGTGCAGGTGTTCGGCAGCCAGAAATACGCGGTGCGGATCCAGGCCGACCCGCGCAAGCTGTTCGTCCATGGGCTCGCGCTCGATGACCTGTCCGCCGCCGTCGTGAGTGGCAACGTCAACCTGCCTACCGGCATCCTCTACGGGCCGTCGCGAACGTTTACCGTGCAGGCTAACGGCCAGCTCACCTCCGGGGCGCAGTACGACGACCTGATCATCGCGCGCCGCAACGGCGTGCCGGTGCGGCTGAGGGACGTCGCCAAGGGCCTCGACAGCGTCGAAAACGACAAGGTCGCGGCTTGGTATGTCAGCGCCACCTCCAGTCAGCGGGCGATCGTGCTGGCCGTGCAGCGCCAGTCCGGCGTGAACACGGTGCAGGTCGCGCGGGACGTGAAGGCGCTGCTGCTAGGGCTCCAGTCGCAACTGCCGTCCTCGGTCGACATCAAGGTTCTCTACGACCGCAGCATCCCGATCCAGCGTTCCGCCGACGACGCGCAATTCACCTTGCTGTTGACGCTTGGCCTCGTCGTGCTGGTGATCTTCGTGTTCCTTCGGTCATTCGCGGCGACAATCATTCCTTCGCTGGCGCTGCCGATGTCCATCATCGGCACCTTTGCGGTGATGCAGGCGCTGGACTACAGTCTGGACAACCTGTCGCTGATGGCGCTTACGCTGGCGATCGGGTTCGTGGTGGACGACGCCATCGTTGTGCTGGAAAACATCGTGCGGCACATGGAAATGGGCAAACCGCGCCTGCAGGCGGCGCTCGAAGGCTCGCAGGAGGTCGGCTTCACCATTGTCTCCATGACGCTGTCGCTCGCCGCCGTGTTCATCCCCGTGATGTTCATGGGCGGTTTGGTCGGCCGTATCTTCCGCGAATTCGCGGTGACCATCGGCGCGGCGGTGCTGCTTTCGGGCGTGATCTCGCTGACGCTCACACCCATGCTCTGCGCGCGGTTCCTAAGCGAGCCCGGCACGGCGCACCACGGCCGCCTGTACGTCGCTACGGAACGAGGCTTTCAAGCCATGCTCCACTTCTACGATCTCACCCTGCTCTGGGCCTTGCGCCACCGCCGCGTGGTGATGGTCTTTTCCGCCGTCATCCTGGCGCTGACCTTTAAACTGGCGGGCATGGTCGGCAAGGGTTTTCTGCCCTCCGAAGACCAAGACCAGATCGTTGTCACCACCGAAGCACCCGAGGGCACCGCCCCTGCAACCATGTTCAGGCTGCAGCAGGCCGTAGCGGAAATCGTGCGCCATGATCCGGACGTGCTCGACGCGATGTCCAGTTCCGGAACCAGCAGTGGCAGCCCGAACAGCGGCCGCATGCTGGTGCACCTGCGGCCGTGCACCGAACGGCGCTCCACCGCTGACCAGATCGTCCAGCGGTTGCGGCCGAAACTGGCGACGATCCCAGGCATCCGCGCCTACCCGCAGGTGCCGCAGACGCTTCAGATCGGCGGGCGGATGAGCAAGAGCCAGTACCAATACACCCTGCAGGGGCCGGACATCAGCGCGCTGAACCGCGCGGCGGACGCCATGCTTGAACGGATGCAGGGGTTGCCCGGCTTTCAGGACATCACCAGCGACATGCAGCTGAAGAACCCGGAGCTGAACGTCCTGATCGACCGTGACCGCGCCTCCTCGATGGGCGTCTCTGCAGCCGCCGTCGAGAACACGCTCCTCAACGCCTATTCGTCAAGTCAGGTGTCGACGATCTTCACGCCGAACAATCAGTATCAGGTGCTGCTGGAGCTCCTGCCCGAGTACCAGCGGAATCCGGCGGCGCTGTCGCTGCTCTATGTGCGTTCGGACATCGGCTCGTTGGTGCCGATCACGGCGTTGGCGCAGCTTCATGAGGGGTTTGGGCCGCTGAGCGTTAACCATTCCGGACAGCTTCCATCGGTCACGTTGTCGTTCAACCTGAAGCCAGGCACCGCGCTCGGTGAAGCCGTGGCGGGCATTGAAGCCGCCGCCAAGACCGTGATCCCGCCCTCGATCAGCACGAGTTTCCAAGGCACGGCCCAGGCTTTCCAGTCCTCGATGAAGGGCATGGGCATCCTGCTGTTCCTCGCGGTCATTGTGATCTACATCGTGCTGGGGATCCTGTACGAGAGCTTTCTTCACCCGCTGACCATTCTGTCGGCGTTGCCATTCGCGGGCGTCGGCGCGTTGTTGGCGCTGCTGCTGTGCGACTCGGAGCTGTCGCTTTACGCTTTTGTCGGCATCATCATGCTCATCGGGCTGGTGAAAAAGAACGGCATCATGATGATCGACTTCGCGATCGAGGCGCAACACCAGGACGGGCTCGACGCGGAGAAAGCCATCCACCAAGCCTGCCTGATCCGCTTCCGCCCGATCATGATGACCAAGGCCGCGGCGCTGATGGGCGGATTGCCGATCGCGCTAGGATACGGTGCCGGCGGCGCCGCGCGCCAGCCGCTCGGGCTGGCGGTGGTCGGCGGCCTGCTTTTTTCCCAGACCCTGACCCTGTATGTCACGCCGGTCTTCTTCCTTTACATGGAGAAACTGCGCCAATACCTGTCAAAGACCCCATGACCCGCACACCTGAAATCCTCGCTCCCGCAGGCGACATGACCTGCCTCCAGGCCGCCCTTGATGCAGGCGCAGACGCAGTGTATCTGGGACTCGACAGCTTCAACATGCGGCAGATGGCCGCGCGCAACTTCACGCTCGCCTCCCTGCCCGAGGCCGCCGCACGTTGCCACGCACGCGACGTGAAACTATACCTCACGCTGAACACGCTTCTCTTCGAACACGAGTTGCCCACGCTGGACGAAACCCTCCGCGCCGTTCACCCGCACATCGACGCCGCCATCGTCGCGGACTGGGCCACTGTAGAAGCCTGCAAACGTTTTGACATCCCTTTCCATATTTCAACGCAGCTGTCCTGCTCGAACTCGGCGGCGACCCGCTTTTTCAAAGCCCAAGGCGCAAGCCGCGTCGTGCTCGCCCGCGAATGCACGCTGGAGGAGATCGCCGTGATCGTGAAAGCCATCGACATCGAGATTGAAACCTTTGTCCACGGTGCGGTCTGCGTGGCCGTCTCGGGCCGTTGCCTGCTCTCGCATGACGCCTACGGCTGTTCCAGCAACCGCGGCGAGTGCCACCAACCCTGCCGCCGCCAGTTTCTGGTCCAAGAGGTGCGCGAGGGCGAGAACGCCAACGCGGCCTTCGTGGTCGGGCCCCACACCGTGCTTTCGGCACGCGACCTCTGTTCGCTGCCGTTTGTTGACCGACTCATGCGGGCCGGTATCGCCGCCTTCAAAATCGAAGGCCGCGCGCGTAACCCGGAATATGTGAAGGCGGTGGTCACCGCCTACCGCACGGCCATCGCCGCAGTCAACACCGGCACGTTCGACGCCGGGCTCGCACAACAGCTGACCGGCGACTGTGCCAGAGTCTATCACCGCGAGTTTGGTTGCGGCCTCTATCATGGACGGCCGGGCGCGGACCAGTTCACCCACACCGACGCGAATCAAGCCACGGCGCAGAAACGCCACGTCGGCATCGTGCTGAACTACTACCCCAAGGCCCAGGCTGTCCAAATCGCGATCCAAGATCATCCCGTCGCCGTGGGCGACAGGCTCTCGATCCACGGGCCGACCTCCGGCGTCGTCGATCTCGTGGCGCGCAATCTGCGCCGCGACGACGAGATCTGCACCCGCGCCGAGCGGGGCACCTGGGTCACGCTTCCCTGTGAACAGCGCGTGCGCCTGAATGACAAGGTTTTTCTCGTGAAGGAAGTCCCCTGCGCATGAAACTTCACCACTCGTTCCTGCCGACCCTCTGCCCAAGCGCCGCGCGGCAAGAACGCCCTTCGTCCTATGCAACAGCAAGGCGCGGGCTAAGAAGGCTAAGATCAAGCTTGCACTCCAACCCGCGAAACCGTATAAAGTTTGGTCAATTGGTTAGCGGCTGTCGGCGGGCCGAGGCGCTTGCGTGCAAGGCACCTTAACATGAAACTCCTTCTCTCCATTCTCGTTCTGTTGTATGCGATTGCGGCGAATGCTGCGGTCTCCTATGCGCCTGTCAAAAACTACCCGAACATCGGCTTTCTTTTTCCGTGTCTTGCCAATGCCAAGGCCGATCCGCTGCCCATGCCCGAGGCGCATCCCGTCCTGCTCGTCGGCCCCGCCGGAATGGCGCGCGAGGACCGTTTCACCCCGCTCGAGCTTTGGTACAACAGCCAGTGTTGTGCCCGTTGGCAAGACCCTTCCGGCA
>CAZXVN010000092.1:0-1877 GCA_964643945.1 uncultured Lentisphaeraceae bacterium
TATACACAGCGACATAAGTAATTGCGCATTATGAATACCTGTGCTATCCTGTCATTCACAAGGAGGGATAGCTATGCGAAAGCTTGAAGTTCAGGATGCCGAGATCATGAAAGTGGCGATACAGCAGGAGATCGTGCGGTCGGAAGAGTCGCGTTACGACCACCGGCTGCACGGTGTGTTGTTGGTGTGCGCGGGCCAGAGTTGCTACGAGGTTGCTGACCTGCTTGGGCACAGCCCGCGCACGATCGAGTATTGGGTGGAACGTTTCGAGCAGGGCGGCTTTTCTGGTCTTGCGGACGGGGACAGGCAGGGACGGCCTGCGTCACTGGACGGAAAGTCACGCAAGCGGTTGAATGAGGAACTGCGTCAGTCGCCGCACCAGTTCGGCTATGGGCAGAACCTTTGGGACGGCAAGCTTCTCAGCCACCATCTGGAAGTCGCGCACGGAATAAGGCTGGGCGTTCGGCAGTGCCAGCGGCTTTTCAGCGACCTCGGTTTCCGAAGGCGCAAGCCGCGCCCCGTGATCGCCCAGGCAGACCCCGCCGCGCAGGCGGAATATAAAAAAACTGCGTCGGTTGGCCCGAAGAAAGGATATTGATCTGTGGTTCGAAGACGAGTGCCATTTTCAGCAACACGGATCTTGCTGCGCCATGTGGATCCCTCCCGAAGACGCCGATCCGGTGCTGCTGCATGCGCCCACGCGCAAACAGATGGCTGTGTTCGGTGCCGTCTGTCCGGCGGACGGCCGGCTGCTGACGGTGCCGGCCGTGACATTCAACGCGCAGAGCTTCCTGGCCTTTCTGGTTCACCTGCTGAAACGGCGCAGCAGGGGGCGCGTGATGGTGGTAGTCGTGGACAACGCCCGATGGCACCATGCGCGTGCGTTGCGTCCGTGGCTTCGCAAACATCACCGCGTCATACGCCTGGAGTTCCTTCCGCCCTACAGTCCCGATCTGAATCCGGTCGAACGCGTATGGAAACTCGCCCGCCGTCTCTGCACGCACAACGTTTACTTCGATACTCTTCAGAAACTTATCCAGAATGTTCAACAACGGTTCGACATGTGGTTCAAACCGAATCGTCAGTTGCGCAGACTATGCGCAATTATTTAAAACGCTGTGTATAGCTTCTCGTTATTGGCGAACCGGGAACATAGATGAAGCGACGAACTTCCTTCAACGTGCGGAAGAAATGGCTGTGTCGGATGAAGAGAGGTGGCTGCTCCGATACCGTTCCTTAAGTGCAGGCTTCGGATATCCGACACCTAGCCAATCCTTGCAGTCACTTTTTGCTCAGCACGAAGCTTTCCTGGCACGCTGTTCTTTTGTGCCTGCCAGATGGCAGGCGCTGTGGTGGGTGCTGAAGGAGCATATGCGTTTGGGGCAAGAGGATAAGGCAAGAAACCTAATTCAATCAGCATCGCCTCAAGATATTGAGTGGCAATACGATGCTGCGCAGTATTATCAAAATCAGTATCCCAATGGGGTGCCTTTTAATCTGCCGCAGCGGAAAGGTGACACTGCGTCAACAGGATCTGTAACCCGAACAACCTTTACTGTTGATCGCACGGACGATGGAAAACTCGATGTGAGAAAGAACACAGAAAAAAATGAACCGATCTACGCGCAATGAGGGTGCAAGCAGAATTTCCATCGCGACATATGACAAACTGATAACCTGTGCTCCTCATTATTCATCCGGGAAACAATCAACCAAGGTCAATGTCCCAAGCACCGACAACCGGGGCGACCTGACCTTGCGGCTGTATTGCAAGGCGTGGGTCAATCCCTACGGCGAGCGGAGTCTGGAATACGACAACAGTTTGGAGGCGAGTTGGCGTATGGTTGACGAGTTGAAAGCCGAAGCCAAAGCGGCCC
>CAZXVN010000093.1:0-4297 GCA_964643945.1 uncultured Lentisphaeraceae bacterium
CTCCAGCCAGTCCTGCACGTCAGCCGTCCGGAACACGATCGTCGCCGACCGGCTGTCCGGCGACAACTTACGCGCCCGGATGTGGCCCCCCTTCGCCAGTTCAAGCAGACGACGCCGCGGAATGCCGTAAAGCGCCGTCACGCTTTCCGCCGTTCCCCACAGCGGTTCAATCTGTAATACAACCGTCATGCGTTCACCGCCTCCTGAGTCATTGTGACATTGTGTGATACTGACTAACGAAAAAAAATAGCAGTCGCGTAACAGGCGGTCCGGCTCACACCGCGCACCGGCCCTAATCTTTCCGGCTCATCCCCGCCGGTTCGCCTGGGTCGGCATCAGCGACTAGTCAACCACAGAATGTGATTGTACACCATTGTGTGATATGCCTTGATTCATAAAAAAGGTCGCCTGACCTGACCGGGTGCGGCTTTCCAGCTTCGCAATCCGGTCCAATTCCTTGACGACCTCGGCAGGAACCGAAATCGTAATCTTGATGTAACTGGATGTGTATTTAGTCATAATCACAAAATAATTATTTATATGACACGATTCAAGGACAAAATAATATTTGCTATTTTTATTTCCCATATTGTAGCACACAATACTTTTATGTTATACTGCGTGCCAAAAAGGAGATCATCATGAAGTACCATCCCGTGCGCTCCAAGGAATCCGTCCAGATCAGCATCACCGTACCCAAGGCCCTGTTGAAGCAGATCGACGACATAACGCTCATCGAAGACCGCAACCGGTCGAACCTCATCACGGTGATCCTGAAAAGCGGCATCGCCAACTACAACGCGAAGGCGACCGCCCAGGCAGCCAAGAAGGAAGCCCCAGCCAAGGATCCCAAATGAGAGGGGTCGCTACTCAAGCGCCTCATGGGTACGATGGTGTAAATCTGTTTGGCGCACCGATCTTTCCCCTGTCATGCCGTCCTCAATCAACAGCATCAAAATATTGCCCTCTACCGAGAGAATTTTCCGGTTGAACCTTCCGGTTTAATCATGGCTCAATTATGGCTATTACAGCTTAATCTGCTTAATCAGAACGTAAAAATGGCCATTTCAAATCCATTTTCAAACAAAAAGCCCACAAAAACGCCTATTTTTGCAAAATCTGGCGGGTTCTCATCCTGGAAAGAGGGGTTCGACTCCCCTAGGGGGTGCCAATTGCGGAACATGTTTTATACCAGCAGTTTACAATGACTGCTGGTTTTTATTTTTATACCAAATATAACGCCAGATATAACATGTCCGATTTGGTTTCAAGTAGTCCCGCATCGGTTTATGCCCAACTATTGGTTGTTGTTATCACCGCTCGCACACTCGCCACGTGTCCCGGTCCCCATGCCGCCGTACCGCTAGGCAACGTCCATCCCATGTAAGGGTAAGGCTAGTAATCGAGCATTTGGAACAGCTTCCAGGCAACTTGCTGCTTTTCATACCTGCTTTTCATACCCCTGCTGAAAATCGCATTTCAACCTTCCAAATGTGCCGGGGGTGCCCTATACTCGCTAGACAAACATTGTGGAACAGCGGCCTTGCCGACAAGGCCAGCAGAACACGCGGGGGCGATGATGGCCAAGAGCAAGAGCGAGAACGGTTCAAAGGCTGAGAACGTGGTCGATTATCCTTGGTCACGTTTTATTATCACTTTGTTGCTCTTTCCGGAAGGAGTTTCCGGATAGGTGAAGGAATGTTTTTTTTTCCAGCCAGCGGATCAGGCAGAACCGAGGTTGCCGCTTGTTTCCGCGAGAAGAGGCACCGCTGTGTAAGGATTGACATCGCATGAATGAAAACCAGAACACGGAATGGAAAGCGTCCTGGCGGGATGAATACCTGCGCTGGATCTGCGGCTTCGCAAATGCGGAAGGCGGTGTTCTGGTTATCGGCAGAGACGACAAGGGCGTGGTGACGGGGCTGCCGAATGCGGCGAGACTGCTGGAGGACATTCCCAACAAGGTGCGCGACATCTTGGGCATTCTGGTTCAGGTGAACCTGCGCGCACAAGCCGGCAAGAAATATCTGGAGATCGCGGTAGAGCCTCACCCCTACCCCGTCAGTTACAAGGGTGAGTATCATTGCCGCAGCGGCAGCACGAAGCAGGAGTTGAAGGGCGCGGCGCTGGACAAGTTTCTCCTGCGTAAGCAAGGAAAACACTGGGACGGCGTGCCCATTCCCTACGTCGGGATGGATGACCTTGATCCGCAGGCGGTCAAGTCGTTCCGCAAGTTGGCGACCCAGAGCGGGCGTCTCAGCGCCGAACTCTTGGCGGAGAGCGACGCTCATCTCATTGAGAAACGGCACCTCAAGGAAAACCGCTTCCTCAAGCGGGCTGCCACGCTCCTTTTCCACGCCGACCCCGAGAAGTTCACCACCGGAGCCTGTATCAAAATCGGCTTCTTCCGCACCGATTCCGACCTCCTTTACCACGATGTGATCCATGGCGACCTTTTTACCCAAGCCGACAAGGCGCTCGATCTCCTTCTGACCAAATACCTCCGCGCGGGCATCTCCTACCGCGGCACGCAGCGTTTTGAACGCTTCCCTGTCCCCGAAGCGGCCCTGCGTGAAGCCGTGATCAACGCCATCGTCCACAAAGACTATGCCGCGGCGACCCCGATCCAGATCAGTGTCTACGACAACAAGTTGATGTTGTGGAACCCCGGCCAACTGCCGCCCGACTGGTCATTAGACGATTTGCTCGCCAAACACGCATCGCAACCGGCGAACCCCGACATTGCCAACGCCTTCTTTCGCGCGGGTAAGATCGAGTCTTGGGGACGCGGCATTGACCTGATCCGCAACACCTGCCGCGAACAGGGATATCCTTCCCCCCGCTTCACCTGCCACAGCAACGCGATGTGGGTCGAATTCCCTTTCCCGAAGGTTTCAGGTGGTAGCCCTGCGAATAACGCCAGCGACGGGTTGGGTGATGGGTTGGGTGATGGGTTGGGTGATACCCCTCAGTCCCGGATCATCCGACTCATCAAAGCGAAGCCTACGATCAGCATCACCGAGCTTGGCCGGCAGTTGGGAATCAGTGCCACTGCCATTGAAAAATCCCTCAAACGCATGAAGACTAAAGGGTTGATCCTGCGTGTAGGCCCGGCCAAAGGAGGACACTGGGAAATCGTTGCTATTCAAAACCAGATACAGAGCAAGTCATGAGCCGCGAGCCCGGCATCAATGAACTGTACCCTAAACATCAGTTTCATATGAATCCCCTTTGCACAGTACGCGCTTTGGGTCGGTGCCTTGGGCCATCATCTGATGCATGTTGACCCGCACGGGAAGACAGACCTTATTTATCCCGGCGAGCGTGTGCCCTTCATGGACTCGGGTGTTCGCGCCCTGTTGGGGTCGCGGGACGGGAGCCTGTGGGTGGGCACACAGCGCGGCGTGATGGTCTATGATCCGGGAGTAGGGCGCGCTGGCCTGCGGGCCAAGCATCACACACGGTGAACGCGCTGGCCGAGTGGGGCGGATCGACTGTGTGGGCGACCAGTGAGACAGAGGGTGTGCTGGCGTTCGAGCGGCAGACCCTGAAGTGTCGTTCTGCGAACGAAGGGCTGCCAGAACGGTGCGTGGAGACGCTCTTTGCGGACCGCGCAGGTCATCTCTGGTGCGGCGGGGCCTTCGGCCTGGCGCGGCCGCGAGGCCGATGTCTGGCACCGCGTGGTGGTGGATTGTCTGCCCGATGGCGCTCGGGTCCTTTCAATTTTAGACGACGATGCCGGGCATCTGTGGCTGGGAACCGACAAGGGGATCGTGCGCCTCATCCGGACGGGTTCGGATACGCAGGAGCCCGCCCTCGTCCTGCGCAGGGAGGAGGGGCTTGATCAAGAGACGTGTGCGGGCGGTTTCAGCCCCGCCGGGTTGCGCCTTTCGGACGGCCGGCTTCTCTTTCCCACGCGGGACGGACTTGCCGTGGTGAACCCGGCGCGTATCGGCACGCCTCAGCCGCCGGTTGCCGCGGTGATCGATGAGGTTGTCGCTGACAACCGCGTGTGCTGGAAACGGCAGGTGCTCGCGTCCGCCAGTGCCGCGACCGGGACGGTGCGGTTGCCGGCGGGGACGTGCCGCGTGACGGTCCGGTGGCTGATACCCGCCCCGGGCGCTGGCCGCACGGCGCGGTTCAGGACGGCGCTTAACCCGAGTTCGCCAGTTGGGGCTATCTTGAAAGAATATTTGTCCGATTAAAGCGCGGGCCAGGCGCAGAAACCGTAAGAACATTGGTTTTTTAGGGTATGCGTTGCCCGTTCGCAGCCTAAACGCAAATGTAGTCAAGACCA
>CAZXVN010000094.1:0-7596 GCA_964643945.1 uncultured Lentisphaeraceae bacterium
CCCAGAGCATTCACCCCGGGATCGGCACCCACGGTCACCGTCTGGTAAACATTCCAATTGCCGGTCGTAAAGGTGAAAACAGAAGGCCCCTCCACATGAACGCCGGGATCGCCCAGGAAGTTCGCGATGCTTACCGACACGGATGACAGCGGAGATTCAGCCAGCTTGATCTGGAACGTCCCCGTGCCGCCTTTGGTGACGGAAAGGCGGTTCGTGTTCATGATGATTTCTTGAGATGAATACTGTCCTACGGCTCGGATGCTCGCCGCTATTTGTGTCTGGAAATTGGACAGCAACTGATAGCTTTGACTGGAAAGCTCCGGCGAAGCAGGCGCCAGATCGGTTCCTTCCTGGATGTCTGCGTCCAAATCGTAAAGACTGACCAGCGAGCCGGATTGGCGCAGTTTCAAAGGGCCGCTGCGCACGGCTTGAACGGTCCCGCCCTCGGCGCAGAAAAAGAAATTGGGGTGGGGAGAAACAGCCCCGGGTTGAGCCGACAATACCGGCCACAAGTTAGCCCCGTCAATGATCCGGTCGGCAGGAAGCGCCCCTCCTGCCAGACTGACAAAAGTCGGCAGCATATCAAGGGTTGAGCCCACCTTATCCGTGACTTGTCCCGCCGGAATTTGTCCCGGCCAGGAAGCCACAAACGGAACCCTGACGCCACCGTCCCACGTGGTGTGTTTGGCGCCGCGCAGCGGATAGGCGGACCCACACGCACGATCCGTATCATTCGGGGTTCTCCGGTTCTGCCAGGGACCATTATCCGAGGTACAAATCACCAGTGTGTTTGATTCCAATCCCAGGGCCTTCAGTTTGGCCCTGATCTGCCCCACACTCCAATCCAATTCCATGATCACGTCATAGTAGTTTCCCTTGCCGCTGGCTCCGGCAAAGTCGGGCGAGGGAAGAACCGGCACATGGGGCGCACTGTGAGCCATATAAAGAAAGAAGGGGTGCTTTTTATTGCGCTCGATGAAAGCCAACGCATGGTCCGTATAGCGTTGCGTCAGCAGGCTTAGCTTGTTGGTGTCGCCCGTGATATACTCCAACACCGATTCGTTTTGATACAGGGGCAGAGGTGACATATCCGAGCTGTAGGGCAGCCCGAAGTATTCGTCAAAACCGCGCCGGGTGGGCAAAAACTGCGGCTTAGCGCCCAGATGCCACTTGCCCACGCACGCCGTGGCATAGCCCTGTAATTTCAGCAGGGATGGCAAGGTCACCTCGCTGGTGTTCAGACCTTTCGTCTCGCCGGATCCCAAGGCACCGTTAATGCCCAACCTTATCTGATAGCAACCCGTCATCAATGCCGCGCGCGAGGCGGAACAGACGGGGGCGGCATAGAAGCTGGTAAAACGGATGCCCGCGTCCGCCAGGCTGTCAATATTGGGCGTCAGGGTTTGCTTGGGCAGCGAGGCGTCGTACGCGCAGTTGGGGGCAGGCAGATAGGTGTCACTCGTCGGCGCAGGCGCAGGCGGAGGTCCGGGATTGGCCTTGCTGGGATACGTGTAGCAGCCAAGGTCATTGTAGCCCAGATCATCCCAAAAGATGAAAACGATGTTCGGCTTGTTTGGCGGGATGTTGAAAATGGTAAAGGTTCCACCCGTGTAGCTGATATCATAGTTTGTCGAGGCCAAGCCGGACGGAGTAATGCTATAGATGCCCGGGCGGGTCGCGCCCTGGGAAGTGCCTCCATATGCCAAAGCTCCGGCTAAAACAGCCGCACTCTCCCCGTTCACAAAGCCGGAATAGCTCACACCGTTATTTCCAATGAAAGGCACACCGTCATAGACCTTGTAATGGTCGTTGGCGGTGATGCCCAGAGACGTCCGGTTTATCGTCTGTCCGCCAGGAAGCGTTCCCGTGCTGGCGTTGAAACGGTCGCTCTGGGGAATGTAGTCCGCTGCCACTGCATACGGCGAGCCTTTGACCGGCAAGGCGGTGCTGCTGATGGAGGCCGTGCCAGTCCTGCCGGACACCGCCAGCTTGACCGGCAGCCCCAGAGCCACGTTATCGGCTTTGAACTGAACACTTCCTCTGGGAGCATCCTCACCGCTGGCCGGGATAATCGTGGCGGTGAAGGTGACGCTCTGACCATAAATGGAGGGCGTGCCTGATGTGATCAGTTCCGTGCGGGTGTCTGCGGTTGTGAATGCCTCGACCCGCAGGCTGCCCGCGCCGGCAAGATAGGGCGAAGCCGTGCTGGCGCTATAAACACCCTTCGCCATGGGGGAGCCGTTCAGGACAAGAGCTGTCACCACGTTTGTCGACCCGCCAGCGAAATCCAGCCGTAATACCGCGTTATTGGACACAGAGACGGTCGAGAATCTG
The DNA here is from genome assembly GCA_964643945.1 of uncultured Lentisphaeraceae bacterium. Classification (GTDB taxonomy): domain Bacteria; phylum Verrucomicrobiota; class Kiritimatiellia; order RFP12; family UBA1067; genus JAHFSX01. The sequence continues at coordinate 2,335 of CAZXVN010000094.1, forward strand.
CTCAGGGTGGGCTGCTTGAGAACCAACGTTCCGCCGCCGACCCGGGTGTCGCCGCTATAGGTGTTCCCGCCAGTGAGCGTCAGCGTGCCCAGCCCCAGCTTGGTCAGGCCGCCGGCATCCCCGTCATCGAGCAGCGGTAACTGGTTCGTGACACTATAGGCACCGGAATCAATAATCGCCCCACCCGCCTGCACCAAGGCGGCGGCGGAGGGGCTGTTGCTCGAAATCAGGATACCGCTGGCACCCGCCGCCAGCGTGCCGCCGTTAAAGCTTAACAGGGAATTCACACCCCCCAGAATGACGGACGAGACGTTCGCAACTCTGCCGCCCGCGGCCAAGGTGAGGGAGTTGCCCGCAGCGGCTGCGTTGCCGCCGATGGCCAGGGTTTTACCTCCCATATCCCACAGCGCGGGGGTGCCGCCCAAGGCACCGCCCACATAGACCGAGGCGTTGGAGGAGGTGGCACTCGAACCTATGCTGCCGTTGCCGCTGCTGTAAATCTGGCCACCGTTAGTGATGGACAGGGACATACAGGAGCAATTTATTTGAACACTGCCAATATTGGTAGCCATGCCACCGCTGGCCACCGTCAGCGAGTTGCTGTAGGGCTTGTAGGCAGACCCGTTGCCGAACAGAAGACCCTGCCCGCCGTTATCCCACAATGACCCCATGCCGACAATGGAGAAGGTGTTGTCATGGGAAGCGTTGTTCGCGTAGCTCAGCGATGCCACTGTGGCTCCAAGGCCTTGTCCGCTGTAGAGCTTGCCCCCATTGGTGATAATCAACTGGTTTCCAGCGGCACTGGATCCGACACCCTTCAGCGTGCCAACATTGGTTACGATGCCGCCGTTGATGATCAGGCTGTTGTTGGCGTTGCCAGCAGACGTGACGAGGCTCAGGTTGCCAGCAATGCCCGCATTGAGGTTCAACACTGCATCCCGATTGATCCAGCACGCCGTTCCAGGGCCCGTCAATTGCAACGAGCCGAGGGTCCCTCCAGTCTGCGCCGAGGCGATGCGATGAATTCCTCCGTTCATGTTCCAGGTGCCCACGACACCGAAGCTAACATTGGAGGCGATTAGGATATTGGCCGCGAAGTCAGTGGCGTTGGATGTGGTCAGCGTGCCGCCGGTGAAGTTAAAGATGGAGTTGGTGACCCCGCCCGACACCACATTGGTGACCAGCAGCGTCCCAAGCGTTATGGAACCCCCGTTCAAGGTGAGCGTGGCCTTATTCACGGGGCCCACAGTCAACCGGTTCGCGAGCAGGCTGCCCCCGCTGACGACATTAAGCGTGGCGTTATCCACCACGTCATTGTCGGCGCTCGTGCCGATGGCAGAGCTAATCGTGGTCGTGCCCGTAAGCCAGGATTGATCCGCTTGGACGGAGGGACTGGCGAACAATAAACTGAAGAGCAGCGGCGCCCCCCAGCCGGCACGGCACAGGAGGGTCAGGTGTGGGTTAATGGCCATCGTTATCATGGGGTTGGCGCACGCATTGTGTGACTCTCTTTTTCTCGGTTTTGAGCCGCTTCCCGCCACCTTACTGGACTGCCGGAAAGTGACATAACGAGTTCAATAAATGTAAACATCTTAGTGTTTTCGGTCATTGTCCGCTATTGGCGGATCCGCCAATAGGGGAGGGTTTTCTCAGGCGGCCATTTCAGGACACTCGGAAGGCAAAACAGGAGGCTTCCCAACCTGTGCAGGCGCGTCATGCCTTCAGCACGCCGCGCTCGAAACCGCGCGCCACGGCGGCGGCGCGGTCAGACGCGTCGAGCTTCTCCATGAGGGCGGCGATATGGGCGCGGGCGGTGCGCTCGGAGATGCCGAGCAGCTTGCCGATCTCGGCGTTGGTGAACCCTTTCCGGACCAGGTGCAGGACCTCCACCTCCCGCCGGCTGAGAAGCCCGCAGCTCTCTTCCGCGGCGAACTGCCGCGCGACGGTTTCGCCGATCGCCTTCCCGCCCGCGTGGATCTGGCGGATGGCCGCCACCAGCTCGGCATGGCGGACGCTCTTGGTGACGTAGCCGGCCGCCCCCGTGTCGAGAGCCAAACGCACGTCCTCGCGGGCTTCGGACGCGGTGAGCATCAGCACGCGGGCCTGGGGCCACTCCTCGCGCAGACGCCGCAAGGTCTCGATGCCGTCTATGCCCACGAGGCTCACGTCCAACAGTACGATGTCCGGCCGGTGCTGGCGGTACAGCTTCACCGCCGTCTCGCCGTCATCCGCCTGGGCGACCACGGCGAAGCCCGGCTCCAGGTTCAGCATGTTCGACAACCCGGCCCGCATAATCGGGTGGTCATCCACAAGCATCAGTCGTATGGTCTTTGAGGCGGTCATCGCTGCGCTCCCTAAGCTCAGTCCAATTCGTCGTCGTAAGGTTTCAAGGCGATCTCGATATGCACGGTTGTGCCCCGTCCCGGCACGCTCTCGATGCGCAGCCTGCCGCCGAGACGCTCGGCGCGCTCCTTCATCACCGCGAGTCCGAAATGCCCCTCGGCGGAGCCCTTGACCGCCGCAGGGTCAAAACCGACGCCGTCGTCGCGGACCGTGGCGAAGAGCGTCGTGCCCGCTTCGTCCGCGCCTGCCAGAATCCCGATAGCGTTCGGCCGCGCATGGCGCAGGGCGTTTTTCAGCGCCTCCTGCACCATCAGCAGCAGGTTCCCCGCAACAAACTCGGGCACGTGATCCAACGGCCCCTCGGTCTTAACGGTGACGCCGACCGGATGGCCTTCGGACACATGCGAGACCAGATACGAGAGGGCTTCTGAGAAAGACTTCTCACGCAGCGGCAGCCCGCGCATCTCCCAGACGGAGCCGCGCAGTTCGGTCACGGCATGGTCAACCATGCGCCGGGCCACCCGTATCCCCTCAGTCGCGGCAACACCCCCGCGCCCTGCGGCAACTTCGCACGCGTCCAGTTGGAAGCCGATGCCGCCGATCGTCTGCACCAGGGTGTCGTGCAGGTTCGCGGCCAGGCGGTTGCGCTCACGCAACGCGGTACGGAACTCGACTGAAGCATCCCGCCGCGCACGCATCTCAGAGGCCAACTGCGCCGCCTGCGTCGCCACCTGGCGGTGCAACAGCCAGACCCATCCGGCTGTTGCTCCCAGTGTCAAAACCATGCCCGCCAGAATAAAGAATAGACGGCGCAGCGTCCACCACGGGGGCGGACGGAGCACCACCAGGTCATCACGGCTTCGCAACAGCACGCCCACTTCTGAAGGCGCGAAGCGGTAATCCGGATACGAGGAGAGGACATAGTTCAACTGCACAATACCCGTGACTGTCAAGACACTGCCGTTTTGCAGAGCGTCCATGGCATGGGCATTGTCATCGCTCATAACCGCTGAAATCCGCGACGACTCGGTGTCCAGCAAGATGCGGTGCCCCGTCGATGCCGAATACTGCGAATCCACCAGACGCGCCTGAAAAGAAATCAGCCGCCCATCGAAATCACCCGGCTTGGCAACCGCTTCCAACAGGCGTGCCGACTCGAGGTTGATGCGGAAGATTTCATCGGGAGTTATGGATGCAGGAACGGGAACAGCGCCGGAGCCCAACTTCCGTATGACCGCCTCGGTCAGCCCAAAAACCTTGCGCGTATCATCGAGAAAACCCGCCGCCTCCACGCGATCCCCTAGTGCAAGGCTCTCGCCGGCACGCATTGTCACCCGGATCGCCGTCGTGTCGTCCTGCAGATAGACCACATCCTTGCGGACATAGGTCACCACGCCCTCCACCCGTAACCGGTGTACGTTCTGCGGTTCGGGATTGAACTGGGCGATACTTTTCAGCGGAAATTTAGGCGCTTCGAAGGGTGGTGAGGCAGCGGGCGTCACGATTTCCATATCCTCGGCGCCATTGACCAAGAGGTGCGGCATCAGAAACTCGCCACGCGTGTTGAAACGCGACATGTGCACGCCCCGCAGGCGGACCACGGCATCCACCCACCTATTCGGCTCTGGCATCGCCGACACGGGGATTCGCGCCATGAAGCGTCCTGGATTCGCATTCATGATCAAGATGAACGAAAGCTTGTCATCGGTGGTGTGGTACCCCTGCAGCACCCCAAGCACCTCCAGCCGCTGGCAGTCCTCCACCCCGCTGAAGAAGCGCGAAGGCTCCATGAGGCGCGCCTTCGGCAGAGGGCCTGCTCCCAAAATCCGTAAGATGGACGGGCATAGCTGAGGAGCGTATCCCCCCCGATCCGTCACCCCAAACATTTCCACCACATGGCCGGGGCGCAAGGCGTCTATGACGCCGTTGTCGCCCTGCCACTCTTCTTGCTCGCGGGCCATGCTCACGTTCACCCAGATGCCGGCGGACTCGTCCTGCACCGTAAACGCCTCCTCGGTGCCGCGCGTCCAGGTGACGACCCCGCGCACACGCACCGTCAGCCTCTTCGCCGCCTCGTCGGGAGGCAGGCCGCGTATGTCTGCGATCCGCATGAGGGGCACGGCCTGCGGACCCGCCGCCGAGGCCGACCCGTTCGTCCCAGCCGCTTCACGGTCCGCCTGGCCCCGGTCATCACGTCCTGCGACCGTTCCCAGAACCATCTGAACGCAGACCAACACAAACGCTATTTGTATCGTTACCCTCATTGTGTCTTCTTGATCACAAAATGCCGCGTCGCTCAATCACCGTACACATGCATCACTGTAACACCTCGCACACCGTTTGGCTATCCACACAAAACCGGCAAAAGAATGCGCGAAAGAATGCTGTATAGATCGCGACTGTCTTATATGAAGGGTCTACACAGGCTCCCGCTTGGATACACGTCGCGAATCGTGCCGCGCCGGAACCCATGTATTGCCGCGGACGCTTCCCGCCGGGGATGATTGCCGGCGGGTGATCGCCGCGCCCTCGGGCAGCCATTGTCTGCCCTCATTTTTGTGTTTTTGTTCTATATTCAGCATGAGAAAAACCAACATTTTGAAGAATCGACACCGTTAGCAGATCCTATGCCGCGCAATTCTTTTCTGTTTCCGCCGGAGCCACGTCTTCTCCGCTACTTGTTGCAGCCAAACACGTTCTTTCGTGAGTAGAAAAAGACCGTCCAGCTCACCCCGCGCAATTAAATAAATAGAGCGGCCACTTGGCGCAATTACCCCGCGCAATTAAACGAGCTACGCCAAACGTAGCCTTTGCTACGCCGAATGTAGCCTACGCGCCGGGGAAACGCCGGCCCCCGCCCCGGCCGCCTGACCCCTTGCACTCGGCAAAGGGGCTCAGGCGTCCGTGGCCGGAGGCCGG
>CAZXVN010000095.1:0-2481 GCA_964643945.1 uncultured Lentisphaeraceae bacterium
GAACGGGGCCGAGTTCGCGGCCAATCCAGGCTGTGACCTGTACATCGAAGCGCTGAGCAATTCCACCGCGACGCTGACGTATACGTTCACCGGCACGGGAAGCGTGATCAGCGTTTCCTGCGCCGCGCCGCTGAAAATGACCGCCTGGAATATCGGCATCGCGATGGACGGCGACCGCAACGGCGCTATATCTTTTGAAAGTACCAACGATGCTTCTTATGTCTTTTGGGTCAACGATGACGTCGATGCTATCGATGACGGCGAGGAGGACGACATGGAAAACGGGTCTGCGGACTGTTTCGACAGCGCCATCACGTGCATGAGGGATCTGGAGGACTTCACCCGCCTGCATATTAAAGTTGGAGCGGACGTGTCCAGCTTAAGCAATGTAACTTACTGGCTGAAGATCGAGAATATTACCGACACACCGATGGTAAACGTTTTCGAGGCCTTCGATGATACGAGCGACTATCTTTCCGACACCAATGCCGCCGCAAGTCAATTTCAGAAAACATGTATAACGTCGAACGGCGTGTTTACGGCAGCTACAGCTATTGACGCGCAGTACATCAAGCCAGACGGTCAAGTTTCACCGTTCCTCGTCGAGGGCTGTACCCCAGGCACAGGCGACCTGACACTCATCGTGAAAAAAGGCGGCACAGAAATCTGTAGGCGGGCCGTAAACCTCGACCTAAGACCGATTGACGAGTTTTATGAAAAATACGTTGTTACGGTGACTACAGACGATAATGTGACTGCGACAAGTACATCTGTTGGTAACTGCACATATACGCCAGCGAACAATGAATACGTTCTTTACGTGCATGGTTGGAATATGGCAGATTGGGTTAAGGACAGATGGGCGGAAACCACGTTTAAGCGGCTGTGGTGGCAGGGATACAAAGGCCGTGTGGGAAGTTTCCAGTGGCCGACATACACCGGGACGCTCACATATGACGCCAGTGAACTACGAGCATGGCGTTCCGGCATGGCATTAAATGATCGCATAGCGAACCTTAACACCCTTTATCCGGGGCAGGTCAGAGTGCTCGCTCACAGTATGGGAAATGTTGTGATGGGTGAGGCACTCCGGCTCTTCACAAACGAGGTGGTCCACACATACATCGCTGCACAGGCAGCGATCCCGGCGCACTGTTACGACAATACGGTTTCAAATTACTGGACCGGTTTTAACACGCCGAACATTTATGCCCGATACTCATCGGGGCTATCACCAGACACACCTTATCTTGCCGCAAATTCGAGCCACGCGGGAGCGATGGCGTCATACTTCAATGCGGAAGACTACGCTCTGGTCTGGTGGGAAACCAACAATGAGACGAAACCTGAACTGGACTGGAACTACTGGTACGCCGAAGGCGATGACAACGTTGACTCTTACGCCCCAGCATCGGGTGACCGCTTCTACTTCGACAATATTGTAGTGCCGTTCGATGACCGCACCATGACCATCCCTGATGACCGGTTTGAAATTTTTGCTAGAATGGCAGAGTCACGATCAAGGGCGTTGGGACGGGAAACCTCAGTGAACGGCTTTGGATCTTCAATAAACCTGCAAGATTGGGGATATAACGACAAACACTATTCCCACAGCAGGGAGTTTCGGTCAAACGTTGCGAAGGAATCGCCGTTTTGGAACAGTGTGTTTGAGAATTGCACTCTCTCACGATAACAGGAGGTATCATGAATCAACGGATTTTCACTGCGTCTCTTTTCTGTTCTCTCGTTCTCGCAGCGGTCTCGGCAGTGGCGGGAATCGAGCAGAACGCCATGCAACGGATAGCCGACGAGAACAAGATGTTGCAGATGAAGGAGATACTTAGAAAACAAGACGTGGAAATCACCTTTTATGGAAAAATAATTGATCAATACGGCGACCTAATTAAAGACGCAAATGTTGAAATTCACATCACGCAATTTAATCCCGACATGGACAAACTGTTTGGACAAGTTAAGACTGTCCATGCTCAAACCGACGCAGCAGGCATATTTTCCGTGGAAAAGGAAAAAGGACGCAGTATTTATGTGGAAGGAATGTCAAAGGCGGGCTATGAATATCTGAGGTCTCAAAATCCAACGACTTCATTTCAATTTGCAGAACATGGGATTACGAAGCCTTTTGTTGCCGATAAAAGTTCACCGGTTATATTTAAACTGAGGAAGCAAGGTGCTACAGCCTTCTGTTTGGAAGCTAAATACTGGGACTGCCAGATCACAGCCGGCGAATCCGGCAAGACGAAAGGCTACGACTTCATCAGTAGAAAACCGGTGCCCAATTTGATGTCACCTGTACTTAATGGCGAAACGCTTACTTGCGATCTCATGGTCAAGGCGACACTCAATACAAATAATGCGACATGGACGGTCGTCTTATCGCCGGGTGGCACCAATGAGATCGGAAGAGCGTCGTGTAGGGAAAGAGTGTTCAGAGCCGTGTAGAGTTCGGTGGGTGGCGGTTGA
>CAZXVN010000096.1:0-2117 GCA_964643945.1 uncultured Lentisphaeraceae bacterium
TGGACGTCCTCTGGGTCAGGGCGCTCATTACCGACGGACTCCACGACGCCTACTGGTCGGGCGTCCGCGACCGCGAGGCCACCGCCAGGCCGGCAGTCTTTGCGGCATGACCGTCGAAGCCATGTCACTTTCCTGACACACCCCGGGCGGGCGGGGCAGCTCTGTTGGGGTCGGTGCTTCGTAATCGATTCCACTGACAAAGTCCTGCCCCATACGGCCGGGGCAGAGCCCGGCCCTCCAAAACTTGAAAAACCGTTCTTTACCGTACTGGAGGGACGACCTCCGTGCCGTCCGCCGACTTTTTCAGCGGAATCCGTAATCGTACTCTTGCTCGTAATCATAATCTTTACTTAGACGCGCACGCGATATTACACTGTCAGCCATGAATGCGGTATTTGACCATGAGAAGTTGACCGTCTATCAGGATGCGATCCGTTTTACGGCTTGGGCGGATGGACTTTTGGAAACACTTCCGAAAAAACAAGTTGTTTGCGAAGAATTCAGGAGACAGACCGCCGTAACCGGCAGAGCCCGTGCGAAGGCACGGGAGCGAGCGTATTCGCGATGCGGCAATTCAGGAGACAGAATGAGAAGATCGACAAGCCAGCCGCGCGGCTGCTCCGCGAACAAACGTTGAGGCAACTTTTGAACGATTAAGATTAGGATTTAGATTACGATTACGAATCGAAGCGCTATTTCTTAATCCTGATCGTATTCTTAATCGTAATCCGTTGAAGTTATAGTTATCCGCCTCAAGCCAGCCGCAAGGTCGGCCGACTCTGGCCTTTTTGGTCCGGTCCAGATTTCGGAAGCCCAATAGACGGTACAAATAATACAGGAGGTTTGAGATGCGCAAGCTGGTTTATTCGCTGTCGGTGATGCTGCTGTTCCGCGCCGCAGTAGGTACGGCTGCCGAGGAATTCAATAGCGACCTGGTTGTTTACGGCGGCACCGCGGCGGCCATCGCCGCCGGCTTGCAGGCCAAGCGCATGGGCAAGACGGTGATTGTCGTCAGTCCGGACCGGCATCTGGGCGGGCTGTCGGCGGGTGGGCTGGGGTGGACGGACGCGGGCCAAAAAACTGTGATTGGCGGCATCGGCCGTGAGTTTTATCAGCGCGTGAAGCGGGAGTACGATCGTCCGGAAACCTGGAAATGGCAGAAGCCGGAAGAATATAAGGGGGCGCACTCCACGCCCGATGCGCAGTGGACCTTTGCTCCGTCGGTGGCCGCGAAGGTGTTTGAAGAGTGGGTGAGGGAGGCGAAGCTGGCCATTCGCCGGGACGAATGGCTGGACCGCACTCCGGGAAAGGGGGTTGCCCGGCAGGGCGCCACGATTACTGCCATCACGACGCTGTCGGGGAATGTATATCGCGGGCGGATGTTCATCGACGCCACCTATGAAGGCGACCTGATGGCGGCAGCCGGGGTGTCGTACACTGTGGGTCGGGAATCCAATGCCCAATATGGAGAGACCCTCAACGGGGTGCAGCCTGGGCGGAAGTCGCATCAGTTCACCATGGATGTTTCGGCTTATCGGACGCCGGGGGATCCGGCCAGCGGACTGCTGCCCGGCATTCAGGCCGGTGGTCCGGGGACGCCCGGTTCTGCGGATAAACGCGTGCAGGCCTATAATTTCCGTGCCTGCCTCACCCAGGTGCCGGAAAACCGCCTGCCATTTCCTAAGCCGGCAGGCTACGATGCCGGTCGCTACGAGTTGCTGCTGCGCACTCTGTTGGCCGGCTCCCGGCATGTGTTTGGCAAATTCGACATGCTGCCGGATCTGAAGACCGACACCAATAATCACGGGCCCTTTTCGACCGACAATATCGGCATGAATTATGAGTATCCTGACGCTTCCTATGAACAGCGGCGGGCGATTGTCGAGGAGCATCGGCGGTATCAGCAGGGATACTGGTATTTTCTGGCAAATGATCCGCGCGTGCCGGAGGCTATCCGCGTGCCCATGAGCCAGTGGGGGCTGGCTAAAGATGAATTCCCTGACAATGGCAACTGGCCGCATCAGATCTATGTCCGCGAAGCCCGCCGGATGGTCAGCGATTTCGTGCACACCGAGAAGGAGTGCCGCAGCGGCAGCTCTCCGGAATCCGTTGGCATG
>CAZXVN010000097.1:0-9165 GCA_964643945.1 uncultured Lentisphaeraceae bacterium
TGCCACAACTCGCCATATGTAAACCAAAACAAGAATTTATATTATATTCTTCTTTTGGTTCCTCATGAGCGAATTGTTTGACTGGCACAGCCGGCTCAGAAGTTATGCACGACCACCGCCGGTTGCGCAGATTTGAAATGATACTGCTCATGCCACCTCCTCGATCCGTTTCAAACCCATCCACGCGTGGACCTGCTTGCCGTCGGCAGACCTCGGCCTGCCCTTACGCACATTCGGAAACACGCGCTGCACGCTGGCGGCGAAGTTGCCATCACCTAGGGAATGGTAGTTGCGCGTTCCCATCCAGTTTTTGTATTCGCGGTAGACCTCCTGCGTCGCGATCACCGTGTCCTGGGGCGCTTCCGCGTAGGCCTCGGCGAGAAACTCGCGCTCGTGGTCGCAGCGCGCCCGGTGCTCGGCCTTCATCGCCGCGCCCGCCGGTGTCTCGGGAAAGCGCGTGAGCTTCCTGAGCTTGGCCAGGCCTGCCACGGCGAAGTTGAAGATGCCGGACAGTTCGGTGTCCACGATCTTGCCGCGCAGCTTCGGGTCGTCCTTGCTCGTGCCGCGCACGCGCACGTTGAACGGTATCACGCGCAACCTGTCCCAGATCGCTTCAGAGCGGTCGTAGAACGTCGGCAGCGAGTTGGAGGCCGCCATGCAGCGTGCTGTGGCCCTAGCCTGGCAAGGCTCTTGGAACTTGTGCTCCACCGGCAGCAGGCCGCCGTCGCAGACGTCCTTGAGCACGCCCTCGATCCGGCCGAGGCCGGCGTCGCGGGGCAGTTCGGTGTCGCCTTCGCCGATGACGTTGACCAGGTTCTCGGTCAACAAGCCGATGCTAAACTTGTCGGAAAACTTTGAGAAGGGCACGTGGGCGACGTTGGCCTTTCCGATCAGGTTGACGAGAATGTAAAGGAAGACGGACTTGCCTTCGCCGCCGCGACCGTGGAGCACGAAAAACACGTTGAAGCTCGTGTCCGGAACCAGACAGAGGCCCATGAGCATTTGGATGATTTCACGAGCATCCACCTCCGGTTGCACATCGACAAGGTAACGCTCAAACAGGGGGCACGCGGCTTCGGTGTCGAAGCCGTAGCCCAGCCCGAACGGCGTGAAAAGGCGCGGGGTTAGGGAGCGGAATATATCGGATTCGGGAAGATCTTCGCCGTTGACGGCGCGGGCCATGTTTTCGACGTTCACGACTCCGTTTGTCATCGCGATCCAACCCTTAGCGCAAATGTGCCCGTCATCATTGATCCACACAGGCAACTCGACATCCGACGGCATGCCGGCGGCGTCGTGGGCCTTGAGCTGGTTCAAGACATCGGTCATCGTCCTGGTTGTTGCAAACGCGCTGAACAGCGGGTGCCGACGCAGGAACTCCATGACCATGCCGCGCACGTCCTGCTCGGGGATGCGTTCATAAAACATCGAGTTCCATTTGAACCACTGTCCCCTCAAGAACCTAAGCGTGCAGACGCCGTCCACGTTGACGGATTCCTGGGCGAGGAACGCGTTCGCCATCACCGTGATAGTGGGCGCGGGCGGCCTGCCGCCCTGGGCGCCGTTCTCGGTGCCTCCGCGGTCACGGGGGGCCAACTCCAGGTGCTTGCGCAGGAAGGGCCGGCTGGCGTGGCTGCTGTTCGGGAGGAAACACCAGGCCACCTCGTCCTGCAGCGCGTCGATCTTGAGCGTCTGGTCATAACCCGGCACACGTGCGTACCGCCCCACAACAAGGTTCTCACCGCCGTGTTCGGGCACGGCGGTGTCCCTGAACTCCTCCTCCAGTCGTTCCCTCACACGGGCGTTGACGGCGGCGGCAAGAAGAGGGAAGATCTTCGATAGCTCGGCAGTGACCCTGCGCCGAGTTGCCGACGGGATCTTGTCGAAGAAGCCCTTGCGCACGATGTCGTCAGCGAGGGACGCGGGATCCGCGCCTTCTGCATTACACAGCCTGGCGTATGCGCACAGCCACTTGACGTAAAGGTCATCGGCGGTGCCTTCGACGGGCTCGGCTTGGCTCAGCAGGCTCCGCATGCGCTCGGCACCGTCCTTGACAATGACGTCGTCCATGCCCGCCTTGACTATCGTGCGCTTGCCGGACTCGCCCTCGAAATGCGGCGGCAGCACCAGCGCCTTGAACTTGCAACCGCGCAGTTTTGCGCATACGCTGAACCGGTGCGCGGCCGTGGCGATGTCTTTGTTGATTGCGGCGTCGCTGTCGACGACGAACACGATCTCACGGCCTGCGGTGACGAACGCGTGCAGGTCGGCATGCAGGTCCTTTGTTTCGCTGTTGAAAAAGCCGAACACGCCAACAAGTCCGATCGTGGGTATCCCGTTGAGGCAGGCGCAGAGCGCCTTCTTCTCGCCCTCGGTGACGACCAGCGGCGCTGCGACATCGGCCTGCAGCACCGCCGGAATGATATAGGCGTGCACGCCGCCTTCTTTGGGCGACGCATATTTGGCTTCAGAGTCGCCGAGCGTGACAGGCCTGCTGAACTTGACGCGCACGAACGGCCTGCCGTCCGGCGCAAGCATGGGCTGTCCCGTCACGGGGTCAAGGAACGGGATTGCGTATCCATCCGGCATATCCTTCAAGGTGAAGCCGAGCAGTTCCTCGTACCGCTCCTGCTGCACCGCGTACATGCCCGCCGCGGCAGCGGCCTCCGGGCTGATTCCCGACCTGGCCAGATCCCCGGCCGCCCATGGTTGGAGTTCTTTGCTCATACCTGCCCCACTTTCTCATGCGACGCCGCCAGATGGCTCCGCACTTCAGACCAGAGGTAGCGCTTGCGCCCGCCCACCCTGATCACGGGCAAGCCCTTCATGCGCCACAGCGAGGTCATGCTGATTTTCATCCGCTCCCTCAGTTCCGTCGGCGTCAGCAGCGGCTCGTCGCCGACTCCGGATACTTCTTTTTCCTGGTTACCCGACAATGCCGCGACTGCGGCCTCAACACGTTCCGACGCAAACCCCATGGCCGCCAGCGTGCTTCTGACAACTTCAACATTTGTGCTCATCCTAAGCTCCTGACCGGGCTAGGCCGGTCGGTTATGTCTGTATCTGAAGTATCGGGTTTGCGGCGGCCCCCTCGGCGCCCGGCCTCGGGGGCATGCCGCGCGTTCATGCGTGTGTTACTGTGCGACTTTGGTCGTCTTCATTCGCTGTTCATGATGTTCACTCAGACAGCTGGTTCCCCGGAGCGAGACGGTGCTACTGACGCGATGTTGGGAAAGCGGGCCCGCGTCCTGCCGGGCCTGGACGTCACCGTAATCCTGGCGGGCATATTCACGAACGATTCTTCCACGAACTCCTTTTCTGGCGCACGAGCCAGCCACGCGCTCAGAAACGCGAACAGGTGGCTTTTCTCGTACAGACTGACGGTCATGAATCCGGTCGCTATGCGCCTGCCTGCGTGCTCGCCCGCCGCGATCTCGAACCCGAAGGTCACGAGGTCGACGGTCTCCGTGCCTCGGTCCTTCCAGCCCGGACGCTCGAAGTTCTTGGCGACGTGCGTATCGACGCAAACGGCCTCGTATTCTCCGTCGGGTATGCCCCAGTCGGTATCGGCGTTAAACGGATTAGGCGGGTAGATGGGCTGCGCCGCCTTTGCCGTATCATGAGTATTTGCTATTTGGTCGCTCATTGTTATTCCTTAATCCCGGGTTATCCGGGTTTTGTCAGTATCATGTGCGGCGGCGTGCCATTGTTGTTATTACCATGGCCGCCGACACCAAAGGTTAAGGTGATAATGTGTCGCATATGGCTGCACTCAGTATGGCCTCAGGTACTCAAAGTCGGGAAACAGGGTTCCTGCATCCCGACCCAGAGCCTTGGCCAGCCTGAGTGCGTTCCGTTGACTCGGGGAGACACCCCGCTCGTAACGGCAGAGCAGTCCGGGCTGGATGCCAGCCCTGACCGCGAGTTCCACCTGCGATAGCCCCGCCTCCTCCCGCATGATTCTTACCCGGTTTGCGGCGTGTGCACTTCTTGTCTCTGCACCTTGTGATTGCTGTGTTTGTTGTTGCCTCATACTTAGCTTAAGGTGATAATGTGTCCCATATCATGAAGAACATCGTTTCAATTAGCGAAGCGGCGCGGACATGCGGAATAGACAGGAAGACTGTCCAGCGTTATCTGAACAGCGGCAGTATCCGCAGGCACGGGGACAACGGCCACGGACGCAATGCCAAGTGCGTCGACATGGCCGAGCTGCGTGCCGCGCTGGCCGCCCCGCTTGCGGACGGACGCGAAACAGACCGCCGCAGCCTGAAACCGGTCGTGGAGCAAATCCGTACGTTTCTGAAAGGGGTCCTCGGCGATGAGGACGCGAAGCGGCTGATCGGCATTTATCTGGCAGCTGCTGAAAACGGGGCCGATCTGGACTTCCTGCTGTTCTGTGTAGAGCGGCTCCGCGAAGGCAATCCGTTATTTGTCCGTATGGCGCTGGGCATGAGGATGCCGCCGCTGCGTTGTGAGCCCCTGCACCGTTACGCCGCCGCCCGCCTGCTCAGGCTGGCGGCGGGACATCTGATGGATATAGGCACTTATGGTTTCGTCGGCTGGTGGAGGGCTTTCTCACGGGCCTGTTTCAAGGCTCCGCTTGAAGTCGATGTTGCCATCGTTCACGACAACAGGACAAGTAAGGCCACGCTCGAACTCGTTCCCAAGTGGCTGGAAAAAGCGCCCCCGGGGCTGTTGCCGATGGCGGGAGGGCACCACTCTGTCGCATCGGTGCGGTGGGGCGGGGAAGATCGGGCTCTGGTGAATCATGCCGCCACAAAGGCCTCGATCCGTCTCGGTCAAACAAAAGCCACTTTGCAGATGAAGCGGCTTGCCGCACTCCGATCATTCAAGGACGAGACGTTTCTCTACAGCGGAAACGCATGGGGATGGATGCTTGACATCGATGCCGGCAGGACTTTGCTAAACGGGGAATCGGGCCTGCCGATATCGGGCAGGGCCCAGAAGGCTTTGCGCAACGCGCATAAGTCTCTGAAGGCGGCTTCAGAATTGCTTGGCTTGGATCCCGAAGAAACGCGGGTGCTGCTCAGGGCGTGGAAACGGCTGACCGCCGATGTGCTCTCCCGTGCCAGTTTCCCTTACAACGACGGCATCAGGAGCAATACCGGTGGCACGGGAATCCGCATCTTCACCACGGTTGTCGCCGAAGTCATGGGCGTGAGCCGGACGACGCTGGCGAAATGGAACAGGGACGCAGGCGGGGCGATGACGGCGGCGCGGAGGAAGACGCTTGGTGTCCGGACAGTCACTCCTGGTCGGTTGACGGAGGACGATGACGGTGCCGATGGCAAGCCGGAAGAGCCGGACGGAGATAGACGTGATGGCCGGCCGGGTGCGGAGGATGACATATACGACCTGCTGCACCCGAACGGTCCCGACGCCGATGATTAGCTCAGGGCAGGACCCGTTTGGCCGAGCAGCGCCTGCAGCCTCTTCCTGTCCCGTGCCCAAGTTTTCTGCGTGCTGCGTTCGAGTATTTCCAGCATCTGCCCTTCGCGTGTCGGCGCCCCGCCCGTGAGCAGGCTCGGCATGGCCGTCTGCAGGGCCTTGCGGAAGTCTTCGCGTCCGGGCTGGAAGTAGTGTGTCATCACGGTCTCTACCGTCGTGTGGCCGGTGACCTTGCGCACGAGGTCCACGGGCACGCCCGCCGTGAGCGCGATCGTGACCCAGGAGGCGCGGAACGCGTGGAAGCCGCGGCGGTTCACCCGCTTGAGGCCGTGGCTGTGGTCTTGGGCCTTCGCCCTCTTCCTGGCGTTCGCATCGGCCTTTGCCACGTTCTCCGGGCGCTGCCCGCGGATGACGGGAAAGCCGGTGACGTCCCCGATCCTCTTGAGATAGTTCGACGCGCTGCCCTTGCTCATGTGCATTTCCGAAGCAATGCCGTCGAGCGAGACACCCGCCATGTAGCGCTCGAATATCTCGAGGAGCCTGCCCCTGACCTTGCGGGTGAACCGCGTGCAGGCGGCGAGGCTGTCGCGCCCGCGCCGCAGCATCTCCTCCTCGGTCAAGGTTTCGCGCTGAGCGGCATTAATAGAGCCGTCACACCCGTCACACCCCTCACTGCCGTCATCGGTGAAACCGGCTGCGGCGAACACGCCGTTGAGGCGGTCGGTGATGATGTCCGGTCGCCTCATGTAGGCGGCGGCCTGCTCCGGAAAGCAGTACTCGCCTTCCCGCGGCAGTTTCGAGAGTTCGTCGTACACCATCGCGAACATCGGTATCGAGACCGTGGCGCCGGTCTTGGCTGTCTTCACGTTGATGAACCGCTGCCCCATGTCCACGTCGGCCCAGCGCAGCCTGCACACGTCGCCGCGCCGCATCGCCGTGCAGATGCCGGTCACGATCAATGGCCTGCAGAAGTCGTCGTCCTTGGCGGCGTCGAGGATCTGGCGCAGTTCCTCGGGCGTGTAGGGGATCCGGTGTATGGTGTTCTCTTCGCGTGATACGATATCGTCGAACGGGTTGTCGGCGACGCCGGCTTGTCGGCGCAGGTGCCGGAAGGTGCCTTTTAGGTGTGAGAGCACGCAGTTGTAGGTGCGGCCACCAACGCCGCGGGCGCGTTCCGACGCAAGAAAATCAACTGCCATTTCGTGAGTGACGTCGCACATGTCTCTGGCTTCTGGATGGCGTGTTGTGATGAATTTGGCAAAGCGTGTTAAGACTCCTTTTGCGAACGCGGTGTATTTAGCGCTCAGCTGCGTACGCCGTCTGGGCATGGACTGCCATGCCGCGAACAGCCCGGAAAGTGGGATAGTGCCGAGCCTGTGGCCTGTGCGCGCTTCGTGGATGGCCTGAGCGAGACCCTCGACGTGCTTGCGGGTCAGCGCGTCGCGTGCGATCTGGTTCAGCTTCACCTCGGCGGATTCGCGCGACTGCCGGTATCTGCGGTCGCCTTCAGGCTGCGCCTCCGACGGGCGCCGGCCCTCGATCGGCAGGTCGAGGTTCCGGACGACCACTTTGCCGTTTTCGGTCCAGCGGCCGTACCACCATTTCGAATTCGTCCGAGTCTCTAAAGTGGCCATTTGAAACCTCCTGAAACGGTGAGAGAAGACATGTAATCAGATGGGAGATATGGTCTCAAACTTCCAAAGAAATGTCAAACATTTGAACGAAGAAACCCGCTTGAATGGAAAATAAGAGGAACACCTAAAAACAAAAAACCGCGAAATCATTAATGAAATCGCGGTTTTTTGCCCATTAAAATTGGTCGGGGCGGAGGGATTTGAACCCCCGACATCCAGCTCCCAAAGCTGGCGCACTACCAGGCTGTGCAACACCCCGAAGCGAGCTGAAAACAAACAGGCGCGAGTGTAGGACAAAATGTGGTCTGGCGCAATACGAATTTGAAAGCGCCGCAGACTGCGCCGCAGACTGCTGTCAGGCCGGTTCCTCTGCTACACGCCCGCTGATATACTTTCCGCTTGCGATACCCCTCCCATAAGTAATAACATAAAAACACTATGAGGTATCAATCGGTGAAGTTCGTTCAAATGTTCCAGCGCATGATGTTGGCAGGGTGCGTGAGTATGCTTGGAAGCGCCTGTACACGAGGGCAGCAAGAGGAGCCTCGGCTCGACAAGGCCCCCGCTGCGCATGTGATGCAGGTGTTGGGCACGAACAGCCTTGAAATCGGCAATCTCCGCAATTATGTCGTCACCAATGTTCCTTTCCGGGTGGTTAATCGCGGGGAGGCTCCAATCAGAATTGAGAAGTTGGTGCCGACCTGTTCGTGCATCAGCGGAACAGCCGCGACAAACGTGATAGCACCCAATGGCGAGGCTGTGATCAATGTGCATCTGAACCCCAAAACCGTGCATGGGGTCTTTGACCGCAGTCTTTGGGTCTACACAGACGAGCCCGACTCGCCCTACCTTCTCCTTGCGCTTCGCGGCACGGTGGTCCCGCTGTTTACCGGATTGCCCCCCGCGCCCATCGTTCTGAAATACGCACAACCCGGGCTTCCGGTCACCAATCACTTGGCTCTTGTCGCAACGGAACCAAATGTTTTCCTCGGAACTCCCGAGATCGTGACAAAGGGCGACCTGAGTGTCACGGTGAACATCGTCACCAACCAGAAAGAAACGGCCGATTACGCGATAACACTGGTCGCGACCCCTTTGGGTGGCGGGAGCCTGTCAGCCGTTGTTCAACTGCCGATCATCGGACAGCCTTTGGCCTCCCCTTTGGTGATCCGCCTCCAATCGGTGGTCGGCGGAGAGCTCGTCGTCACACCTAACCAGATCGGGCTGGCATCCGGAAGCAAGGCCCAAACTTTCCAACTGGTCATACGGGGAACTGCCGCCAAAATGAACCCTGCGCAACTTGCTTGGGATCCGAAACCCGAAGGCGTGCAGATCACCAGCCGTCTGGGATCGCGCGGCAACTCCTTGCATGTGAGCATCGAAGTTTCGCCGAAGGCCGCCGCCGCGTTGCTCCAAGAAAAGGGGCCGTCGATCCATTTCACATACCCCAACCATAAACCGACGAACGTCTTTTTCGTCTCGGAGACGCAAGCCGGAGCGGCGGGGCGAGGGTCTCGTCACCGCCGGGGGCCTATGAAAAAAACGTTTTAGCCGTCGCGCGCCGGCGCGGTATTCCTGCAAAGAGGTGCGGCAAACGCCGGGCAAGGACACTGCAAGACCGCAGGGGTTTTTCATCGTGCGAGTGACGTTTGTATGTAGCCCGGGCTTTCGGTGTAAGTTTGTCACGCGCGTCACAGTCGTACGGGATAAAACAACGCTAGCCGCAAGGCGGCTTCGCCTGTCGCTTGCCGGCACATGCGCCACCTGAACCCTGATGCGGCGCTCCGCGACCCGAAATGCGCAGCTGTGCTGTGCCGCGTCATAGCCCTCGTCGAGGGTGGACGGAACTGACAGAGCGAACGCTCCTCGCCCATAACCAGACAAGCTTTGCCTGCCGGCACCTCGCGAAAATAATTATTAAAAGATGCTTGTTTGTGCTTGCAAACGTTCAGGCGGTAGGATAAAGTGGCATTGTTTTGGCATGCTTCAATGCCCAGTTGACACTTTTCTATAGATGGCGGGGGCGAGGGGATAGCCGGTGGGCGGGTCATCGACCTGCCGTGGGGCGGTCGGCGCGCAGCGTACAAGCAAGTTTTTTGAGAAGTAAGAAATAGCGCGG
>CAZXVN010000098.1:0-14509 GCA_964643945.1 uncultured Lentisphaeraceae bacterium
CACGGGAATCGGATCCAGGCTGCCTCCGCCGTTTCTTCCGCCGGGCGCGATGACTTCAACGCGGCTGATCTTGCCGAGCACGCCCGCGCGCACCAGCTCGCAGCCGGTGCGGACGTGTGAAGAGGAACGTTGCTGCGTACCATACTGAAACACCCGTCCGGTACGGCGGGCGGTATCGAGCAGGTCTTTGTTGTCAGCGATGCTCAGCGTGAGCGGCTTCTCGCAGTACACGTCCTTGCCGGCCCGCATGGCCAGGGCGGTCGTGTGATGGTGCCAGTGGTCCGGCGTGGCGATCACCACGCCGTCGATATCTTTCCGCGCCAGAAGCTCGCGGAAATCCTGATAGGCCGTGCAGACGTTCGCACCCCACTTGTCGTTGGCCTGCTTGGCCCGGCTCTCGCGCCGCTCTTTGAAGCAGTCGGCCACCGCCACCACGCGCACCCAGTCCGGCTGGAGCAGCGTGCCGAAAAGGCCTCCGCCCTGGCCGCCCACGCCGATGTTGGCGAGGTTGATGCGGTTCGACGGCGCGGTCTCGCCGTACAGAACGCCGGACGGGATCACCAACGGCGCCGCCCCGGCGGCCAGCATGCTCTGCAAAAACCCCCTGCGGGATGTCCCCTGAGTCTTCATCTTCATACCCTTTCTTGTTTTGTTACACGGGCGGGCACAGCGGCCCACCCCTACTTAGACCACGCGCGCAATCTCTTTGCAGATGTCTTCACGGCCTCGGGCCCGGCGATCTCCAGCGTGGTGGCCACCTCGATCTTGTCCTTCCGCAAGGCAGTCACCACTCCCTCGATCCCGATGACGCCGTCGCCGAGCGCGATCATCGCCATGCCGCACCCGAACACCTTGCCGCGCTGCTTTTCCATGGCCGCCGGCATGTCCTTCCAGTGGACGTGCCCGATGCGCGTGCCGAACGCCTTGATGTAGTCCAGCGGCTCGCCGCCGCCCAGCCAGCAGTTGCCGGTGTCGAGGCACACGCCGACCGTCTCTTCGTGGCCGAGTGACTCGATCAGATCGCCCATCAGCCCCAAGTTGTCGGTGACCGGTCCGTGCGTCTCCAGCAGCAGCTTCACGCCCAGCTCCTCGGCCCAGGCGATCGGCGCCTGCAGCTTCTCGCGCACCAGCAGCACGCGCTGGGCGGGCTTGAGCGACTGGCCGAAGGCGGTGTGCGGCTCGCCGTCGCAGGTGATGACCTCTTTGATGCCGAGCAGCTTCGCCAAGCGGATGGCCTTGATGATCTGTGCCGTGCCGTAGGTGTCGGGCGAGGTGGGATCCAGCAGGTTCGCGTGGCAGCAGAACGCGCTCAGCTTGACGCCTGCCGCGCGGGCCAGGGCGCGGATCTTCTCGGGATGGGCGTCCAGGCTCACCGTTGGGGCGAAGCCGAACTCCTCGCCCAGCGCCGCGCCGTCATGATTGTCCGTGACGTCGGCATAGCTGAAGCCCATCTCTTTAATGGCCGCCAACTGGCGGGCCATGGGTGCGAACGGTTCCACGCAAGCAAAACATCCGATCTTCATAACGGTCTCCTTTTTTGATAAAGGACACTTTAGCAAAATCCCGGACGGCCAGAAAGCGAAAGGTTTCAGCCATTGCTTTGCGCGGGGATCATGGGGTAAACTTCATACCCGTCAGCCATGATCTACCTTGACCATAACGCGACCACCCCGCCCGCGCCGGAGGTGGTGGAAGCGATGACCGCCAGCCTCACCCAAGAGTGGGGCAACCCCTCCAGTATGCACGCGTGCGGCCAGCAGGCGCGTGCGGCCTGTGAGTCCGCCCGCCGCTCGCTGGCTTGGCTGATCCACGCCCAGCCCTCGAACATCCTCTTCACCAGCGGCGCGACGGAGGCGGTAACCCAGCTTTTGCTCGGGCCGCTCTTGATGCCGGGCGCTCAGCCGCGTCACCTCATCATCAGCGCCATTGAACACCCCTGTGTGCTCGAACCCGCCCACGTGCTCGAAACGCTCGGCTGGCGTGTCACGCGCGTCGGTGTCGATGCGGCCGGCCGCGTCAACCCACAGGCCGTGGCCGCCGCGATCCGCCCCGATACGGCCCTGATTTCGATCATGCTGGCCAACAACGACACGGGCGTGATCCAGCCGGTCCAAGAGATCGCCGCGCTTGCGCGTCGGCATCACCTTCTCATGCACACCGACGCCGTACAGGCGGTCGGGCGCATCCCTGTCGATTTCGAGGCCTTCAGGATAGACTTCCTGACCCTCTCCGCCCACAAATTCTACGGGCCCAAAGGGGTGGGCGCGCTGGTGGTGCGCGACGTGACGACGCTCGCCCCGTTGCTCTTCGGCGGTTCGCAGGAGCGTTCCCTGCGTGCGGGCACGGAGAACCTGCCCGGCATCTGCGGCCTAGGCGCGGCGGCCCGGCTGGCGGCGCGCAAGATGGACGCGGACGCCGTCCGCCTCGCCGCGCTACGCGACCGTCTGCAGGCGGGCCTGCTGACGGTTTTTCCCGATGCGTGCGTCAATGGCGGCCATGCGTTACGTTTGCCCAACACGCTCAACATCACCTTCCCCGGCATCGACGCGGTGACGGCGGTCATGAACCTCGACATCGCGGACATCGCGGTTGCGACCACCTCGGCCTGTTCCACCGCCGCCCGCCAGCCGCCCTATGTGCTGACCGCCATGGGGCTTCCGCCCGAGGCGGCCTTGGCGTCGCTGCGCTTCTCGCTGGGCCGCGCCAACACCGAAGCGGAGATCGACCGTGTGATTGCGACCCTGACCCACCTGATCCCGCAACTGAGGAGCTGACAATGCCTCACACGCACCACCTGCCCCGCATGGCCGTCGGGCTTTCAGGCGGCATCGACTCGGCCGTCACCGCCCTGTTGCTCAAAGAGCAGGGCTATGAGGTCATCGGCGTGACCCTGCGTTTGCGGGCGTGCGGCGATGCCGACAGCCAGCCGAAGTCCTGCTGCGGGCCAGACGCGGCGGGCATGGCCGGCTCCGTGGCCGCGCAGCTCGGCATCCGGCACTATGTCGTTGACTGCCGCGAGCATTTTGAGCAGGCCGTGCTGCGACCCTGCTGGGAGGATTTCGAACGCGGCGCGACGCCCAACCCCTGCGTGCGCTGCAACGCCGACGTGCGCTTCGACGAGCTGCTGGCCATCGGCCGCAAGCTCGGCGCGGAGTGCGTCGCGACCGGCCACTACGCGTGCTTGCAGTTCGACGAGCAGGACCGTCCGCGGCTGCTGCGCGGCGCAGATCAGAACAAGGACCAGAGCTACTTCCTGTACGCCCTCGCGCCGGAGACCTTGCGTCAGGTGCGTTTTCCGTTGGGCGGCATGACCAAGCCCGGCGTCCGCGCGCTTGCGCAGGCCCACGGACTTGTGAACGCCGAACGCGCCGAGAGCCAAGACGTTTGTTTCGCCGGACCGGAAGGGCACTTCGCCGAATATCTTTGCCGGCAGTTCCACGGTCGCGCCACGCCCGGCGTGTTTGTGGATGAGGCGGGCCGCGTGCTGGGCCGACACGCCGGCATCCACTCATTTACGATCGGGCAAAGGCGCGGCTTGGGTTTCGCGACCGGCGAGCGCGTCAAGGTCATCGCGGTCGACCCTGCCACGGGCACGATCATTGTGAGCGACCGGCCCGAGGCCGCATGCTCGGCGGCCTGCCGCGCGGAGGCGTTCCGCTGGCACCGCGAGCCGCTCGCCGCCGGCGGCCGCGCGATGGCGCAGGTGCGCTACCGCCAGAAAGCCGTGACCGCCATCATCGAGTCGATAGGGGACGACGGCCGCGCGGTTCATGTGCGTTTCGACGAGCCGGTCTTCGGCGTCACCCCCGGCCAGTCGCTCGTGCTTTACGATGGCGACCTTGTGCTCGGCGGCGGGCGGATCGTGAGGGAGTAGGACAAGCCTTGTTCAGTACGTGCGGACGTCTCGGACGCACGATGGGCTGTGCGACACGCCCCACCCTGTGGGTCTGCTCACGCCCAGGCCGACAACACCGCGTCGGCGAAGGCTGAGAGGTCGGAATAGCGCAGCGTCGCGATAGGGTCGAGCGGTGTAGGCTGGGCGTTGACGATCACCAGCTTGCCGCCCGCGCGTACCGTTAATGACGGGATCGAGGCCGCCGGATGGACGGTCAGCGACGAGCCGAGCACAAGCATCAGATCCGCCTTTTGCGCAAGCTCGACTGACCGGCTGAACGCCCGCTCCGGCAGCATTTCGCCGAAAAAGGTGATGTCCGGTTTGTAGGCTTCGCCGCAGTGTTCGCACCGCGGCACGGAAGCGGTGTCCAACAGGGCACAAATTTCGTCGAAGGTCTTTTCCCGGCCGCACCCGAAACAGTGGTGCAGAATGGGTGAGCCGTGGACTTCATGGATCACCCGCGAACCGGCCTTCTGGTGCAGCATGTCGATGTTCTGCGTAATGACGCCTTTGACAATCCCCGACTGTTCCAGCCGCACGACGGCCTGATGAACCGGACCGGGCTTGAAATCGCGCAGGCCGTACACCAGCTCCCTGCACCCCTTATAGTAGACCGACGGATCGCGCCGGAACCACTCGATGTCGAAGATGCGCTCGGCGTCCGGCTGTTTGTAAAGCCCTTGCGATCCCCGGAAATCCGGAATGCCGCAGAGGGTCGAGACGCCCGCGCCGGTAAAGACGGCGACATGTCGGGCCCTCTTCAGTTCCTCAATCAGCGCATTCATATTTCGGATAAAAGTACCTTCCCCCGCTAGAGACGGCAAGAGGAAACTTGACGGCGGGTCTCCGAAGGATGTATGCTAAAAACTGTTTTGAAAGTTAAAGGAGGTTTTGTATGACGAGCGCCACAGTGGGACGACGCTTTCAGGTGGTGATTCCAAAGGAAGAACGTTTGCGCTTGGGGATCAAGCCGATGAGCCGGGTGAATGTCGAAGCTCGTAAGGACTGTTTGGTCTTTTTCCCAGTGACCAATCGTGGCTTGCGGGGGCTGGGCGCCTCACTTGCCGACGGCACGGACGCAACGGATTACGTGCGCCGCCTGCGGAAGGAATGGGAGCAGCGGTCGTGAAGACCCCGGCAGCGCTGAGGGGCGTCCGGTGCGCGGTCTTCGACACCATGGTGCTGATTTACCTTCTGGAAGACCATCCCGGCCTCGCCCCGACATGCGAAGGCCTTTTCCAGCGTGCGGAAGCGGGGGAGTTTGCCGGTGTGATTACGCCCGTGACCATGGCCGAAATCATCGTCAAACCGCTTCGTGCCGGCCACCCAGACCTGGCTGACCGTTACCAGACCGTTCTCAGGAATCTTCCGAACATCTCCTTGTGCGGGTTCTCTTGGCAGACCGGCGTCATGGCGGGAGCGCTCCGGGCCAAATACGGATTGCCGCTGCCCGATCTTTTTCAAGTCGCCTGTGCCATGGAAAACGGCGGCGCGCTGATCACGAACGACAAGGCGTTAAAGCGCATCGACGAAATCCGCATTGTGCTTCTCAGTGACTTCGTGTGAACGGCTATAGACAGACAAGCCTGTCATTCATTTTTAACCATGCGCTACGCCCAACAGATTCTGGTGCCGGAATTCGGCGAAGAGAGCCAGAAGGCTTTGTCTGCCGCCACCATCGCCATTGTCGGCTGCGGCGCGCTCGGCTCTCTGCAGGCGGAACTGCTGACCCGCATGGGTGTCGGACATCTTCGCCTCGCGGACAGCGACATCGTGGGCCTCAGCAATCTTCACCGGCAGGTACTGTTCACCGAACGCGACGCCGAGGAGGCCACACCCAAAGTCGTGGCCGCTGCCACCCGTCTCGCGGCCATCAACCGCGCTGTGTCGGTGCATATTTTGGCCGAGCGGATCACGCGGGATAACCTTGCGGTGTTCGCCGAAAAAGCCGACCTGATCCTGGATGCCACGGACAACATCGCCACGCGCTTTCTGATCAATGACTACTGCGTTCGCAACAGCCAACCTTGGATCTATGCCGGCGTGGCCGGCACGGGCGGCCTGATCCTGCCGGTCCTGCCGCGCGAAGGGCCTTGCCTCCGCTGTCTCTATCCCGACCCGCCGGAAGAGAGCGATGCGGCCACCTGCGCCAGCGAAGGCATCCTGCCCACGACGGTGGCGCTGGCAGTCTCGCTTCAGCTCTCGCAGGGCGTGCGCATCCTGAACCGCACAGCCGTGCCGGGGACCCTGATCCGCTTGAGCGTCTGGGATGCTTCCGTGCGAACCACGAGCGTACAGCGCAACCCCGATTGCCTCTGTTGCGGCCAGCGGCGGTTCGACACCCTCGATGCCGGAGCAACCGACGGCACTCCGTTCGCGGTGGCTGTTTGCAGCCAGCGGATGGTGCGCATTGACGGCCGTTTCTGGGCAAGCGCCTTCGCCCTTGATCGTGCCTTGGCCGTGGCCGTCCGGAAGGGCGCAGGGGTTGAGCGCAAAGGCCTGCTCTGGATGGTCACGTCGGGTACACGGCGCATCAGCCTCTTTCCAGACGGTCACATGCTGGTTCACGACTGCACCGAGCCCGACGAGGCGAGCGCGGTGGTTCGCGCATGCTTTGGCAAGGCGGACACTAACGCTGAACGCTGAACGCCCAACTCTCAAGGAAACACACTTGGACGTTCAACGTTCAGCGTTCGACGTTCACTTCTGTTACTGAAGTGGGGGACGGTCACCGGCGGGGGGCGCGTCCTTACGGGGTTGGACTTGGCCTTCTGTCCGAGGGCCGCGACCTTGGCGTTCCTTCCCTTCGGGCGGGCCCATCTCGCGCAGCTTCTTCTCGACCTCCTTGCCCAGAATCCCGCGCGTCTTCAACTTGGAGCTAACCTCCATTTTAAAGATTTCGGCGCGAGCCTGGTTCAACGTGTCAACCGCTTTCAGCGCGGCTTTCTCGTCGAGGGTCTCGCTGCTCATCAGTTGGTTCAACGTCAACTCGGCCTTCTCTACTGCAGCCCTCAAGTCGATTTGCTTGAGTTGCTGCTCGTTTGCGAAGGTCTTCAGGGCCTCGAGCTGCTGGTCCGTCGCGCCCGCCTCTTTCAGACGCTGAGGGTTTAGAAACGGCCTCCGGCCGATCTCCATCCCCGGACCCGGTCCGCCGGACTGCACGCCCGGATTGCCCGTTTTCTCTTGCCGGCACCCCGGCATCATCCCCGGCCTGTCTTCCTGACCCGGAGCGCCGCGGCGTATGCATGCGCCTGGCTGCCCCTCGAAGGGGGGGCGCATTCCCGGGCCATCGTCCCGGGGCTCCTGACCCTGCGGCCCCGCCGGCTCCGCGAACGCCGTGCCGCTCAATAGCGCGGCACCCATCATGACTCCCAACACCTGTCTCGCCTTCATACCTGACCTCCTTGTTTTCCCAGATCCGCATCAAACGAACGGTCTGTCCGTTACGTGTATAGTAAACGAAAGAAACATGACAATCCATCACGCTCCCTCATGACGAAATTGTCATCATTGCAAACTGGCTTTTTCTGAGGCGATAGCGGTAAGATGGGCGCATGAGAATTCTTGTGGTCGAAGACGAACGGAAAATCGCAGGGTTCATCCGGCAAGGGCTGGAAGAGAACGGGTTCACGGTGGAGGTCTGCGCCAACGGCGACGAGGCCTACACGCTGGCCACGACCCGCCCTTACGACACGATCGTGATGGACATCATGTTGCCGGGACGTGACGGGCTGAGCATCCTGCGAGGGTTGCGAGAGCGCAAAAATACGGTGCCGGTGATTCTCGTGACGGCGCGGACCGAGCTGAATGAACGCCTCGACGGCCTGAACCTCGGCGCGGATGATTACTTGACCAAACCGTTTTACGTCGAAGAACTGATCGCCCGCATCCATGCGGTTTCACGGCGCGTGAAAGATGACCGGCTCGGCCTTTTGCAGGCAGGCGACCTGACCATGGATCTGATGCAGCGGCAGGTCCGGCGGGGCGAGCGCGAGATCGAACTGACTGCCCGCGAGTTCAGTCTGCTCGATCGCCTCATGCGCACGCCGGGGCGGGTCTTTACGCGCACCCAACTGCTGGAACACGTGTGGGGATACGACTTCGATCCCGAGACCAATCTCGTGGACGTGAATATCCGGCGGCTCCGCAAGAAGATCGACGAAGAATCCGAGGCCCCGTTGATCGAGACCGTGCGCGGTGTGGGTTACCGCATGCGCAAAAAGGAGTGACGTCATGTTGCGGTCCTTCAAACTGAAGATGGCGCTTTTCTCGGCAGGCACGTCGGGGGTGATCCTCGTCGCGTTCGCGTTGCTCTTCATGGCGATGATCCGGCGCGTAGGACTTGAGCGCATCGACCGGCATCTGCACGCTGTGGCCGAAGCGCAGCTTCACAGGCCCGAGCCTTCCGAACACTGGGCCCGTTTCGACACATCGCTTGCCGCCATGTATGGCGAAGAGCGGACGAAACAGTTCTTGGTAAAGGTGCTCGACCGGGACGGTCATCCGGTTTACACCTCCCCGCGTTGGCCCGCCGCCTTATCCGCCGCAACGCTGAATGTGTTCGCGTATGTCAGGCAAAAGGATCAGCCGGGATTTCGCCCGCCGCCACCGCTGAATCGACCGAGGCGTCCCGGGGATGAGCCTCCGCCCCGCTTGACTCTGAAACCGCCACGCTTCATGACGGTGCCGGTTGAGCGTCACCCGTGGCGTCTGGTCATGATGGGAACCGAGGCGATGACGCTGGTCGTCGGCACGGATCTGTCCGATTTCCAGGCGGAGTTACAGGGGCATTGGAATACGTTCGCCGTGGCCGGGCCTCTCGCCCTGCTCTTGCTTGCCACGGCTGGCTGGCTGTTGGCGGGGCAGGCATTGCGCCCGGTCAAGGTTCTCACAAAGATCGCTGGCGGCATCACCGCGCAAGGGCTTGATCAGCGCGTGCAGGCCGACGGTGCCGACCAGGAGTTTCAGGCGCTGATTGATGTCATCAACGGCATGTTGACCCGCCTCGAAAAAAGTTTCGGGCAGGCCGCTCGTTTCAGCGCCGACGCCGCCCACGAGCTCAAAACGCCGCTCACCATTCTGCAAGGCCAATTGCATCAGGCTCTGCACAGCGCTCCCGCCGGCTCGGACGAGCAGCGCACCTACGCCGACTTGCTCGAAGAGGTGCAGCGCCTCAAAAGTATTGTCCGCAAACTGTTGTTGCTGGCTCAGAGCGATGCCGGGCGGCTGCGGCTCTCGCTCGAGCGCGTGGACCTCACCGCCGAGATCGAGGCGCTGTGCGAGGACGCCCCGCTGCTGGCGCCGGGCTTGACGTTGCACCTGGAGCTGACGCCGCATGTGGGTGTCATGGCCGACTCCGACCTGATCCGGCAAGCCGTTCAGAACGTGTTCAGTAACGCCATCAAATACAACTGTGAAGGCGGCCGCATCGAGTGCCGCCTGTGGCAGGAAGGGGCGATGGTCATCTTCACCCTTGCCAACACGACGGACCGCGCAAGCGGGGTGGACCGCGAACGGCTTTTCGACCGTTTCTACCGGGGCGAGCCCTCGCGGAACCGCAATGTGGACGGGAGCGGTCTGGGATTAAGCCTGGCACGTGAGATCTGCCGGGCGCATGGCGGCGAACTCATCCGAGATCCGGGAGAGACGCGCGAAGGGTGGATCGCCTTCCGGCTAACCTTGCCAGCAAACGCCTAGAGTCGGGTTCTACGGCCGGGCGCGGGGAACGTCTTTTTGCCGGGCTGCGTGTCAGGCGGTCTGCAGGTTGCCGGTGAGCGCGAACAGGATGTTCTCTTCGGTGATGATTCCCAGCACCGCGTTGCCGCCCAGTGCGCGCACGAGCGCCATGGGCTGGCGGTATTTCCGCATCAGCGGCAACACATCGTCAGCACGCATGTCGGCGTTCACGAAGAACGGTGTCTGCATGCAGTCGCATGCCCGGGTTTTGTCGGGGTCCGGATCCGCGGCCAACACCTCCAACGTGTTGAGCACGCCCACGCAGCGCGTGCCGTCCTCGCTGAAGACGGGCAGCCGCACGTGCCCGGAGTCACGGACCAATCGGTAACAGCTGCTGAGCGGGGCCGCCTCGGTCGCTCTTGACACGCGGGCCAGCGACGTCATCACCTGCGCGGCAGTCTGCGACTGCAAGGCCAGCACGCGGTTGATCATCAGGCGCTCGACGGCTGTGATGCGAGAGCCGTCCTTGGGGTCGCTGACCACGTTCTGAATGTATTCGCGCGTCATGAGGAACCGCTGGTCGGTCGCGCTGCGGTTTTTCGGCGCCAGCCACTTGGTCATGAAGAGAACCAGGCGAGTCACGGGAGTCAGCAGTTGCTCAATTACATAGAAGACAGGCGCCACCGTCAAGGTGCGCCGCAGGGGACGCGTTGTGAAAAAAAGCTTGGGAAGATACTGACAGAAAAAGAGGATCATGAAGGCCATGGCCGTTGCCCACACCGTCTGCACGAGATGCAGGCCGGGGAACCATTTCTGCGCAAGTTCCGTTGAGAGCGTGGAAAGAATGACACTCATGAGGTTGGTGCCGATGAGCGTCGTCGCCAAGAAGCGCTGCATGTCGGAGAGATACTCGTTCAGGATCTTGGCGGCTTTTGACCCGGTGCGGATCAAGTGCATCAACCGGACGTGGCTCACCCCCAGCATACCCGTCTCCACGCCTTCAAAAAAAGCGACGGCAATAAAACACAACGGGATGATGACCAGATGGAGTTCAGTGCTCATGCCCGTCCTCCTCTGCGCTTTCGTACATCAGGTCGTCACCTTTTCGCATAAGCTCGGAGCCCGCTTCAGGACGATCGAGAACCTCCAGCTGAACGGCTTCGATGCGGCGTTTGTGCAGGCGGCGCACCGTCGCGCGGCAGCCTTGTGCCTCGACGGTCTGGCCCGCCTGCGGCAACTGGCCGGCATGGAACGTGATCCATCCTGCGATCCGGTCGGCGTCGTCGGCTTCCAACGTGAGGTCGAGTTGGCGGTTGACCTCATCCAAGCTCACCGTCCCGTCGAGCAGCCAGACGTCGTCTTTCAACAGCCGGATACCGGGAAGCTCGCCCGCACGTCCCGTCGACACCGGCGCGGTGATAAGCTCAAGGATATCGCCACGGGTGATCAGCCCGGCCGTTCCGCCGTATTCGTCGAGCACGCACGCGATGTGTTTGCCGCTCCTCTGGAAGGTCACCAGCAAATCGTCGAGCGAGACGTTCTCGGGCACGAACAGCGCAGGCGAGGTGTTTTTGCGCACGTCATGCGTAGGCTCCAGCAGAAACTGGGCGGCATCAGCAAACCCTTCGATCGCGTCGGGCGTCCGCACATACACGGGCAGATATCGGAAATGCGCCTTGCGGGCGATCTCGATCTGTTGCCCCAACGGCGTGTCGAGATCGATCCCCACCATATCCACACGCGGGGTCATCTCGTCGCTGGCCTTCAACTCCGAAAGCCGCATGATGCCGTCCACCATCGACGCCTCTTCCGCCCCCAACACGCCTTGCTCCTCACCCACTTCGACCACGGTGCGCAACTCGTCGTTGGAGAGCGCCCGGCGTTCGCGGCGCAGCGACTTCTTAAAGACGCGCGAGCCGGCCGTGAGCACCACATTAAAGGGGCGCAACAGCCAGAGCCAGAAGACAAGCAGCTGGCAACACGGAGGAGCCAGCCTCTCAGCATAATGAATCGCCAGACGCTTGGGCGCCATTTCGCAAAACAACAACAACGTGAGCGTCATAAGCGGGATGGCGATCGCCTCGCCCCAGTCGGTGACGAGGCCGTCGATCACCATGTAGCCCAAGCTGGCGATCGCGAAATTGACGAACGTGTTGCCGACCAGCAGCGTGGAGAGGATCATGGCCGGATTATTAAGCAGCCTTTCGAGCCGGGCGCCTGAGACCGCATTCCGGTTGCGGATACGTTGAACCTGAATAGGAGACAGCGAGAAAAGAATCGTCTCACTACCCGAGAAGAAAGCCGAGAGCAAGATGAGGGCCAGCAGCAACACCCCGTTTAGCAGGTATACGAAAGGGCTCATGGCGCGGCTATGTCGTCCACAAACAACTGGGTTCGGTGCCCGCTGTTCAGGGTCTCGATCTCCATGTCACGGATCATCCAGCGGTCATCCATCTTCTTGACCCGCTGCACCCACATTTTGCGCACGGGGTTTCCCTGCGGGTCAAGTTGCTCCGCTTGCATCACGCACCTCAACTGCCGATCCACCCACACGCGCACAGCAGAACAGCCGGGGATCGGCGCGGGCGGCACGGTCACCAGAATGTCGCAGTCGCGTCCGTTGTGGCTGTCGCCGCGCGGGGTGTCGTCGAACCGCACATCCTGCCACCACAAAAAGTCGAGTGTCAGGTCCATCCATGTCATATCCGTGCCGCCGATGTGCCCTGCGTAGGAGGGCGCCTCCACGAGCTTCTGTTCGGGGCCCTTGTACAGCGTGATCTTCGCCGACTGGCCCGCCGGGCGCGCCAGCACGGCGCGCTCCACCAACGAAGTGCCCTGCGGGTCCAGAAGCAGGCATTCGGCCGTGGGTGGTTGACCGCCCCAGTCCATCATCAGTTTGAACGGCTGTTCGGCCAGAATGACGCCGCGCAGTTTGCGAACGGTGAGCGTGCCTTTGAGCAACAACGGTTCGGTCGGGATGACCTTCGTACACGCGTTCAGAATCTGCCCGGCCGTGAGGTTCTCCTCCACGACGGCCTGCTCGTTTGTCGGGCGGCTGTCGGACGCCGCGAAGGCAGACGCCACTGCCAGACTGCAAAAAACGGTGATGCTCCGATGTGTTATCTTCAAATCCACCTCACTGCGCCCTGTCCGTTCGAAAGAGAGCGTCGCTGTATTTTATAGCAAAAAACGAGCCTGCCCGCAAGAAGCGGCGATTCGCAGCGGCAATCATTGTCAAGCATTGTCGTTTGGCCGCTCACCGCTTGTCGGACAAGCGCCCGGGACTATTTCCCGGAACAGCCGGAGTGCAAAAAACAGGCCTGCGCCTCTGTGATGGATGTGATGCGTCCCTCAAGTTGCGCGTCGTACAGCTCGTTGAGGAGCCGCCCCATTTCAGGTCCGGGAGGCACCCCCCAGGCGATCAAATCACGCCCGTGAACCAGCGGTTCGGGCAAGACCGGTTCGGACGTGAAGGTTTCGAACGCCTCTTTCAGGAACTGCCAGGTCGTGAAATCCTTGTTGCTGTGGCGGATATCCAAGCGCATCAGCTCCAACATGCGAGGGAAGTGTTTCATCCCCAGAAACCGCCGTACCTTCGCCCGCCGCATTTTCATGGCCTCCACAAAGTGCATGTGCCCGAGCACCAGCGCCTTTACCTCGGCGACCCGCGCCGAGGGCTGCCGCAGGCGCAACAGGACCGACTCCGCCAGTTCCGCGCCGATCCCCGCGTGATTCGGGAAGCGGAGGCGCGTCTCGCCTGTGGCCGGATCAGACGTTCGGCAACAGGTCACAGGCTTGCCGATGTCGTGAAGCAGCACCGCCAGCGCGAGCACCGGTTCGCGCGGTGCCGCCAACTCGTCCAGCATCAGACACGTGTGCGTCCAGACATCGCCTTCGGGATGAAACTGCGGCGGCTGCTCGGTCCCGTAGAGTGCCGCTACCTCGGGGAGAACGTGTGCCAGCAGACCGGTCTCGCGCAGGAGGTTCAGGCCGATTGACGGACGCGGCGACTCGCAGACCAGGCGGATCAGCTCCCTCGCAATCCGTTCCGCACTGATTAGCTTGATCCGTGCCGCGTGCTCCTTCACCGACGCAAACGTTGCCGCTTCGATTCCAAAGCCCAATACGGAGGCGAAGCGGATCGCCCGCAGCATCCGCAAATGATCTTCACGGAAACGCGCCTCAGGTTCGCCGATGGTCCGGATCACCTGTGCGGCGAGATCAGCCAGGCCACCCACGTAGTCCACCACGTTGCCGCTCGCGGGGTCGCAGAAGAGGCCGTTCACGGTGAAGTCGCGGCGTTGCGCGTCGCCCTCAGCCGTGGCGAAGGTTACGTTCTCGGGATGACGTCCGTCAGCATACGCGCCGTCGGTGCGGAATGTCGCCACATCGAACTGGAAACCGCCGTGCAGCACCAGCACCACGCCGAAGGCCTTGCCCACCGCCACAGTGTGTCCCGCGAAGAGCGTTTCGACCTGATCCGGTGTCGCCGATGTCGCGATGTCGATATCCTTAACCGGACGTTCCAGTAGGGCGTCGCGTACGGAACCACCCGCAAAAAACGCCTGGAACCCCGCACGGTTCAGCTTCTGGGCGACGGCGCGTGCGGCCGTCACCATCGTTTCATCCGCGGTTTGGAACTGTATCGTCTTGATCGCCATTGGGTTGCTTGCCGTTTATCCGCGTGCGGTTACCTTTGTGTGTGAAGGGGGCTTTTGCATCTCAGCCGCGATGCTTTCGCGGATGCGCAGGGCCAGCTCGGTTGCATCCGTGTTGTCAAGCCGTGCCAGAACTTTTGCCCAGCGGTTAGAGAAGGTTTTTTCACCCTGCTTGCTGTACTTGAAGAGCGTGTCAAAGACACGCCGTTTTTGACGGTACTCCGCCTGCATGCCGCGCAGGCGCTCGGCGAACGCGTTGACGTAGGTGTCGATGAAGGCT